>JBJOID010000256.1:0-6757 GCA_046047315.1 Candidatus Hydrogenedentota bacterium
TAATGCCCTGTGAATTGTCGGCCCAAAGTCCCCGCTGCTTTGGAGCAAGCTCATGGAACAGCGCACACATGTTGGGCCCCGAAGCAAAGACCAGATCGACACCTGCTTCGTCAATAGCGTCTTTCAGGCCGACGTGCAGCTCCCCTGCGCGCGCGCCGAGTTCCAGCATGTCGCCGAGCACGGCTATACGCCGCCGCTCCCGCGGATAAAGTGTGAGCGTCGCCAACGCGGCACGCATCGACGCCGGATTGGCATTGTAGCTCTCGTCGATCAGCGTGATGCCCTCATCGAGTTCGTACACCTGCCCCCGCCCTTGCGGATCAAGGCGGAGGTGGGCAAGCGCGTGCAACACGGGCGTGATGCCGAGAATTGGCTCGCCGCGCTCCGCCTGCAGCTTGAGCCCCGACGTCGCGATCAACCAGGACGCGAGCGCCGCCGCCGCATTGACGGCGTTATGGCGGCCCGGCACCGCGATGCGCGCACCGAAATATTCTCCGCAATGGAATATCGCCTCGGTCGCATCCGGCAGAAACCGCGTCTGCGCCTCCATCAGCCGGCAGTCCGCCTTCGCATCGCTACCGAACGAAACGATACCGCGGAAGCCTGCCCCGCCGCCCTTCCCGGTGGCGATCGCGGCCTGCGCCCGCCGCCCCAGCAGCCCGAAGAAAGCGCTGTCCCGCGGCAGAATGGCCGCCGCGATGCCGTCCTCCGTCTGACCGAGCCCCTCGAAGATCTCCGCCTTGGCCTCCGCGATCTCCTCGATCGAGCCGAAATTCCCGATGTGCGCCGGCGCGATCGTCGTGACCACCGCCACATGCGGCCGCGCCAGCCTGGTGAGCGGCCGGATCTCCCCCGCGTGGTTCATGCCGATTTCGATAACCGCGAAGGCCGTATCCGCTGGCATTCGTGCCAGCGTCAGCGGCACGCCCCAATGATTGTTGTAAGACTTGACCGACGCATGCACCCGCCCTGGCGCCGTCGCCTCGAAGCATGCCCTGAGCATCTCCTTCGTCGTCGTCTTGCCGGCCGATCCCGTCACCGCGACCACTCGTGCGTCAGCCCCGAGCCGTGCCCGCGCCGTAGCTGCGATCCTCGTCAGCGCCGCCAGCGGATCGTCGACCCGGATCAACGCCCCATCGCCTTCCGCCCGCTCGTAGTCCTCGCGCACCAGCGCCGCCGCGGCACCGTTCCTGAACGCTGCCGGCACGAACGCATGCCCGTCCCGCTGGTCCTTGAGCGCCACGAAGAGATCGCCCGGCTGAATATCCCGGCTGTCGATGGAAACACCGTCGATGCCCGCCGCCGGCCTGCCGTCCGCCACGCCGCCTGCCGCACCGACAAGCGCGTCCCAGTCCCACAGTGCTTCGCCCATCAACCCACCAGCCCCATCGCCTCTTTCGCCACCTCGTGGTCCGAGAACGGCAATACCTCTTTGCCGACGATCTGGCCGGTTTCATGTCCCTTGCCCGCGATCAGCACCACATCGCCCGCCCGGGCCCCGCCGACCGCCGTCATGATCGCCTGCCGCCTGTCCCCGATCTCCTCGTAGCGCGCGCCCGCCCCAATCCCCGCGACGATCTCCCGGCGTATTGCCGCCGGCTCCTCCGTCCGCGGGTTGTCGTCGGTGACGATCGTGAGGTCCGCCTTCTCGCCGGCGATACCGCCCATGATCGCCCGCTTGCCCCTGTCCCGGTCGCCGCCGCACCCGAACACGCAAACGAGCCTGCCCTTTGCGAACGGCCGGACCGCCGCCAGCGCCGCCTCCAGCGCCTCCGGCTTGTGCGCGTAGTCGACCACCACCAGCACGCCGTCCTTCTCGCCCACCACATCGAGCCGCCCGCTGACCCCCTTCAGGTGCGCCAGCGCCTCGATCACCCGCCTCGGCGCCTCGCCGGCCGCGATCGCGAGCCCCGCCGCCGTCAGCGCGTTCTCGACCTGGTAGGCCCCGATCAGGCCAAGCCGCACCTGCACCGTCTCGCCCCCGAGCCCGAGCGTCAGCACTTGCCCACTGCCATCCGCCACCGCGCCGTCGAGCCGCACCGTCTCCCCTGCCCTGCCGACCGTGATCAGCCTGTGCCCGCGCCGCCGCGCTATCGCCGACACGTCCTGCGCCCGCGCCCCGTCCGTGTTGACGACCGCCGGCCGCCCCGGCGCCAGCAGTTCCTCGAACAGCCGCATCTTGGCCCTGAAATAGTCCTCCACCGTCGGATGATAGTCGAGGTGGTCCCGCCCGAGGTTGGTGAACGCCGCCGCCGCGATCTCCACCCCATCGAGCCGGTACTGGTCGAGCCCGTGCGACGACGCCTCCATCGCGACATGCGTGACGCCCGCAGCCGCCAGTTCACCGAGCGTCCTGTGCAGCGTCACCGGATCGGGCGTCGTCAGCGAACCGTAGGTCGCGCCGTCGGGCCTCACCACGCCGAGCGTGCCAAGCGAAGCTGCAGGCATGCCGAGGTGCGCCAGGATCTGCCGCGTGAACTCCGCCACCGACGTCTTCCCGCTCGTCCCCGTCACCGCCAGCACGCATCCCGGCTGCGGCCCATGGAACCGCGCCGCCGCCCTGGCGAGCGCAAGCCGCGCCTCCTCCACCCGTATCACCGGAACGCCGGCGCCCGCGATCTCCGCGCCCGCCGCCGCGACCACCGCCACCGCGCCCTTCGCCACCGCATCCGGCACGAACTTCGCCCCGTCCGCGACCGTCCCCGGGATGGCGACGAACAGGAATCCCGCCGCCACCTGCCTGCTGTCCGCAGTGAGCCCCGTGACCGCGATCTCGCCCGCGCCCGCCGGCAAAGCCTCCCCCGCCAGCACCTGCCCGAGCGGCATGTCCCTTGAAGGCGCGGTCATCTTGGCTCCAATGCGCTCTGTGATTCGAAGCGAAGTCCCCTACATATGTCCCACCCGAAACGCCGTCAAACCGCACCGCGGCGGCACTGCATCGCGAGCTGCGGCGTCTGGCGCCCGGCCGGCGGTGGACGATCATCGAATTTCTTTTGAACCTTTTGCCGGCTCCCCGCGACAGACGGTTCAGGACGCACGTGGATGTGCGCCCGAACCAACATACGGAGCCACCGATGAAGTCGAAAATCGCCGCCCTTCCCCTCGCATTCGCAGTCCTGGCGACCGCCATGTCCGGCGTCGCCCACGCCAAGAAGGTCTGCACCAACACCTACAACCCGGACGGCACCCGCTGCACGTTCTGCTACTACACGACCCAGCCCGGCAGCGGCAGCACAGTCT
This sequence comes from Candidatus Hydrogenedentota bacterium, assembly GCA_046047315.1. Lineage (GTDB taxonomy): Bacteria > Hydrogenedentota > Hydrogenedentia > Hydrogenedentales > JAEUWI01 > WGMK01. The sequence goes on from JBJOID010000256.1 coordinate 3,241, forward strand.
GCATCAAGATCAAGGCGAAGGGCGGCTCCAGCAGCAACGCCGCCGCGCATGCTTCGAAGCTGCGCCTCTCGCCCGCGCGCCGTTGAACCGACTTGCACTGATCGTCGCCCCGTCGCGGCAGGGCCGCCCCGCTCTGCCGCGTTCGCACACGCAGCCGCCACGCTTTGGGTGTACACCCTACTGCATTATCCCACAAGCTGCCGTCGGCCCTTCCGGCGGTGACGCTCCAGCCAAGGGTGCTGATGATGTCCGGTCATAGGGGTACTGCGACAGTCGGCCATGGGAACGAATTGCCGCCCCGTCGTATATTTGATCAGATCAGTCGGGAGTTAAGGCGGCTGCACTCCAAGAGCCGACGAACCTGCCATGTTGAGATTGACCCAGGAACAGCGGCTCAGTTTGGATGTGAAAGGATTGGGCAGTAACGCTGCGAAATAGATTAAAATTTGGCTTTTTCTCAGAACGACGAATTAGGGTCTCGGTGGTACTGACGTGGACAGCCGCTGATTCCCATCCCCAGTTGACCCTCCCCATCAGTGGCGGTACAAAAGGCCCTAGACCTGTCCATGGTGACAGGTCTAGGGCCTTTTTCATCGCAAATACTGCCTTCTGACTTGCGCGCGCCTCGACGCCGGTAAGCAGATTAGGAAAAAATAGAAACAACTTAATTTCGATTGTCGCCTCCAGACCACAAAAGCTTGGTCAAGTAAATACCGCATTAGCCAAGACACAGCGGGAACTCCACTGTAGTTCTGAACGAAGTTTAGGAACTACTTTGGAGATCAATCAACATGTCGTTCAACGCGCTTCCGCTTGCCAGCAACATATGGTGGGGCATTATACTGATCCTGCTGATGGGTCTACTTCTGGTAGGATCTATCCACCGTGGTCGAAAGCGCCAGCGACGCGCCGCCCAAGCGCGCAAACTGGAAACTCTTCGTCGGTGGGGGGCATGATGCGCTCAGCCGTTGAACTGAAAACTCCGGCTTTCGCCTCTGAAATAGTGGCCCGCGACTCTACCGCTGCTGAAGTGAAACCGAGCCGCCACGTGGCTCCAAGCGCATTTTCGGGATTGTACCTCCCGCGCTGGGTCGATGAAAAATCAGAATGGATGATGCCGATTGAACTGCGCAGGCTGTTGAGACACGTCCCTACAAGCGTTTCATCAAGCTTTACCTGCGTCCAACTCTTAGCGCTCGCCCAGGCAGCGATGATTGAACTGCCAAGCGCGCAGGAAGCGGAGCAGGATTTCCGCAAGCAAAAAAAGAAGGTTCCCAGACTTCTCTTATCAGCATCGATTCTTGTTTGCCTCTCAGTTGCTTTCGCTGCGGCGGGTATCGCGCTCTATCTCATTAAGTCCGCAATGAAGATTGATATCTTCGAAGGACCGTCGTTCTTACACAACTTGGTATTTTGATTGCCACCAGAGCTTGAAGGACAATTGCAGGGGGGGCTACAACAGAGATTAACCGCAACGGGGTGATTTATGAATAACGTATGCTACGAGGATTGGATCGAAAGCCTAAAGGATGAGCGACACAAGGTTCTGCAGAGATTAAATGAAATCGATGAGGAAATGGCAGCTCTGAACCTCGTGACTAATTTGCTGGATACAGGGACCAATAGAGCGGCTGAATATGCCAGAACCATTGTAGACAACATACTCGCTTCTAAACAGGCTAACCACCATTGACGTGCTCGACCAGTTCGAAGTCCTTACTGACTGCATGGACGGCACCTAGCCCAAATCTTTAAATCGTACTTCGGAACATTGGGCGACGCGACCGGAGGCTTTCCTGACATTGTCTCGGGAAAGCCCGACTGAGGTGGACGAGTTTTTGGGGAGCGGGACACCGTGCCAGCACTGATTCCCCGTCGCGAATTGGAAGCCTTGGAGAGCGACCAGAGCGGCGGCCATGCCGGCGAGAGTCACGGCCGCAAGACCGAGACGTCGGCGTATTAGCGACATATCGGTGTGCTTTCTCGATTGTCTGACCCTTACGAGCGACATGCCGATGATCGTACCGATGACGGCGGCACCGGGCCTGCGGCCTGTGACGGCATCGTGGGCGACGGCGGTTCAAGCTTGCACGAGGATTGGGTTGGGGCGCATTGTTACCCGAAAGCTCTGCTTAGGAAGCTTGGTCACGAAAGTCCGGGGATGGTTATGAACGCCACAATGACAGATGCAAATCCGCGCGCCACAGCAGGGCAATCACGCTTCTTCCTGTGGACCGCGGTGGCGATGGCCGCTACGGCCTTTCTCGGCTTTGCGCCGACTTTCTGGATTCCCTTGGCGCAGGGCGTGCCTGAGCGGATACCTGTGCTCGCGATCCATGGTGGACTCTTCTTCAGCTGGACGCTGCTCTTGATCTATCAATGCTGGCTAGTCTCGACAGGCCGCATCGTTCGGCATCGTGACATCGGGTTGCTTGGCATTTCGCTGGCAACGGGGATGACCATCTTCGGTACGATGGCCGCGATCAACTCGGCCCGGCGCGCGGCCGCTACTAATTATGCAGTAGCCGGTGAAACTTTCATGATCGTACCGATGGCTGCCATGCTGCTCTTTACCGTCTTTGTAATTGCGGCGATCTACAACGTTCGCCGTCCCGATTGGCACAAGCGGCTGATGCTTGCGGCAACGGCGGTCATCCTTGATGCCGCGATTGCACGCCCTTTTATCGCTTATATCGTGATGGGTGGTCACCTGCCGCCATTCCAGGGAACAGTGGGAATTGCAGGACTAGGTGGGCCGCCGCCGCCGGTTGCGGGCCTGTTGCTGCCATCCTTGGCTTGTTTGCTCTTTATCGTCGCTGGAATGATTTACGACTGGCGGGCGCTCGGCAGAGTTCATCCCGCCTACTGGTGGGCAGGCGGTTTTGCACTCGCCGTCTCGCTGTTGAAGATCCCCATCAGCGACACAGTGATGTGGCACGGAGCGGCGCGTTTCCTCATTGCACTTGCCGGGTAGGTACGCGGGCACGCTGCTTTCGTGGAAGCTGATGACAGTCCGCAAGTGACCTGTGGCGCGATTGGGCCCCAAGCTGAAGAACGCCAGCTTTCCGCTTCTGATTGTGGAGCGGACCTGCCCCGCCACAAAAATATGGCTTGCGCGCGAAGATGGGCGACGTCTGCAAACTCCGCAAACCCGCCCTCTCCCAATTGCTTCGCATGCGAGGGCCAGCCCTCGCGCTCCCGCCAAAGGACGCCGTCCTTTGGAAACCTTTGCACGGCCCGCTGCTCCGGCACACGGCCTGCCCCACAACTGGCGTCACCCCGGCGCAGGCCGGGGCCTGGACACGTCACTTCTGGAAATCCGTACACCCTGCACACGCCATTCAATTTCCCAAGAAAATACTTATCCCCGCATTCTCCGCCTGCCGCATAATCACTCGCATCTCGTCTCGCGAAGGGCCGCATCCGGAGGTGTCCTGACTGTGGGAGGCGGGACGGCGGAGCGGCACGCACGGGCGACACACCCGGCCGTGCCGGGGCTCGCCACGGCCGCTTCGGT
>JBJOID010000257.1:0-4596 GCA_046047315.1 Candidatus Hydrogenedentota bacterium
ACCGTCACCGTGGCGGTATTGCCCGGATTGGTGGCGCCTGAGGCGGGCGTTACGACAAGGCCGTCCGGTATGGGCTGTCCGCTGGTGACATCGTCTGGATTGGCAAGAAAGAGTACCGACCAGTTGGCGGTCTGAGTGCCAATGTTGGAAATCGAGAAGGAGGCCGAAAGCGTGCCGGGCGGCAGATTGATCGAGGCCGGAGTGACCAGGAGCGTTGGTTCGACGGTAATGGAGAGCGGCACCACGGCGCTGCCGCCATTCGAGTCGATGCGCACCCCCACGTTGCTGGTCGTGCCCACGGGCAGCAGGCTGGTGTTCGCGTCAAGCTTGAGCGTTTGCAGGCCGCTGGGCTGGGCGCCCGAGGTGGAGCGGGGCGTCAGCCAATTCAGTTCAGTGTCCACCCAAGGGGACTCGGCTGTCGCGCGCGAAACCTCGGTGAGGGTCCAGGTTAGGGTTCCACCACCGATGTTGGCGATCCTAATCGAGGCCTCCACCGCGTTGCCGAAGTCCAGCGCACCGGGCGACACCTGAAGCACGGGCGAGGGACAGCCGCCCAAGCCGGCGGCGGCCAAGCTCAGCGCGGCGCACCCAATCAAACGGGACAGGTAATGCTTTATCATCCACCCACCTCAATCACGCGTTCGTTTGCAAACGGGCCAGACCGCGGCGAGTGGACAGCGCGCGCTATACAGTGCCGCATGAACCCGGCCGCAGTTACTGCACGTCGCCGAATAACACACTCACTCCCGCGTTCTGCAGCGCCTCGAAAGCGTTTGCAAAATTTGGAAGGGGATTCAAATTCGCGTCCACGGTCGTCGCCGTCGACAACACCACCACGTCGCCAGCGGAGAGACCACGCGCAGCGTTAACGTTCGCCGCCAAGGGCGCCCAGTCCACGATTTCCATCAGTTCGCCAGCGAGCTTCAACTCGTCCAGGTTCTGCCAGCCGGCAATCGGTTCAATGTTGCGCACCGCGTTTGCGGTGAGATCAACACGAACCAGGTTCGCCAAATCGGTCAAAGGAGTGATGGACTGCAGGGAGTTACCCCGAAGGTTCAACACGATAAGCCCCGTGCAGTGCTCAAGCCCCTCGATGCTACGAATGCCGCGCGACTCGGCCTGCAACTCCGTCAGCGAAGCGAGGTCACCTTTTGTAAGGCAACCGAAGGGCTTATTCAAAGCCTGGCGGAGCGCCTGCTCAAGACCGTCGTCTGGAATATACACGGCCGTGAACAATGGACAGCAGCCCCCGGCAAACAGCGGCGCAACGGCCAACATCAACAGGGCCAACTTGCTGCGAAGCGTTCCGGTTCTCATAGCGTTACCTCAAGTTGATCGCGACTCTCAGCGTGGAGGCGCGCGCCAGATGTTGCACGAAAATCCCTGGTCCCCTTCAGACCGAATCTAGTATGCGGGAGACCCTGAATTCTGTCAAGAGTTTTCTCAGGGCTAAAGGGCCCACGCACTGCCGCTTACGGACAACCCAGCAAGCGCGGCCCCGCCTCCCCCTGACACTGCTTTACTCTGTGCCGCCGTCGTCCGGCACGCCAAAGCTGCACTTGCTGTCCAGGTAATCCACGATGGGCGCATTGCCGCCCAGCGCGCCAATAACCCCCGCCAGAATCTCCGTCACCGCGCAAATGACATCTGCCACTGCGTCCGCCTTGCGCGGGGCCTGCTTGCTGATAGGATTCACGTGTCGCACGGCACTCTCCTCGTTCCGGCTGAAATTACGCAGCCAAGCACACAAAGAATTCTGCAAGAGCTACGATTGGCTTTCGCCAAGTTGTAAACAGTTTACTGGAAGCCGTTCCGGCTGTCAACCCTCTTTCTCGGTCGGGTCGTATAAATATACCGTATGCGGCTGAAAATGGGGAGTGCTGTTTTCCTGCTCAGTCGTGAAACCCAATACCAGCAAGAATTCGGGGCTTGCACTTTCCCACCCGCGCGGCGCGGGTGGCACTTTGTTTCGCCCCCGAGATGTGAATCAGATAGCCGCGTCTGCGGCCGGGGGTGAGCGCTTCAAAGGCTTTTCGAAATTCCGGGGCGTGTTCGAAGGCGTCCTCAGCTCCTCCGGATAATCCCCCTCCCCCACCGGCTTCGTCTCGACACGCAGCCCCCTGCGCTCGACATCCACCGCCTCTTGGATATAGGTCCGCAGCACGCATTCCAGCGAAACGATCTCCTCCAGCCGCTGGAAGCGTATCACCCTTCCCGCCTGGGAATTCTCTCCCGGCAGCTCCCGGATGCCCTGTGGATCCTTCAGCAGGGCGCCCTTGAAAAAACTCAGCGCACAATGCTCCTTAAAGGCCCCGATGATAACGATGTTCTGGTTGCCCGAGGTGTAGCAGGGTACCTTCCACTTCAAGACCTCCATCAATCCGCAATCGAGCAGGATGCTACGGAGGGCCGTCAGCTCCCGCCGCCACCCATGCACCTTGCACTGGGGCGTATTCCACAGGGAACACCGTCCGCAGCCGCTGGCGAGGTATTCATCGACCGTCGAGATTGTGGACGCCATCCTCAAAACCTCCCTTTCCCTGCGCTGCCGGGCTATCCCTATTCCCCCTTCTTCTTGTACACCCGCACATAGTCGATGATGAACTCATCCGGCAGCTTCATGTTGTGCATTTCCTCCTCTTGCGGCGGCTCCATGCTGAGGATGATGTACTGCTCGATCTGGGATATTCCCTGCTTCACTTCGTAAAACTTGTAGCCGTCCACAAAGAAGCTGTAACTCTCCGGCGTCCATTCCAGCGCGAAAGTATGGAAGCCCTCGCTCACGCCCTTGAGATAGCTCTGCATGCCCCGCGTGGTTTGCTGGTTGGGACCATAGGCCCAGTGTACATTGTGCGACACGATGTCCGTGCCCAGCTTGCGGAAGAACTCCATGATGTCAATCTCCGCCCCGAACTTAGCCGGGTCCTCCCCCGCCGACACCAGCGGCGACTGCATCCAGAAGGCTGCCCAAATGCCTCCGCCCCGCTGCAACTGCGCACGGCATTCGAAAAAGCCGTAGCGCGTCTCGAAAAGTCCCTGCGTGCCCACCATCCCCACCAGGATTTCCCCATCCTTCTCAAAGGCCTTGAGCGTCAGGTGACCATCCCCCACCGCGATTGCTTCCTTCGACACCCGCCCCAGCGCCCGCTTACCCTCTCCCCGAATCGCCCACTTCGCCGGGTCGAGTGCCTCCCCTTCGAACTGATCCTCCCAGTGCAGAGAATAGCCGAGGCTTTCCGCCGTGTACTTCACCTCCGACATCGGCCCCTGCGCCGGGCGTTGCGCCAGGCAGGGCAGGGCCATGCCTAAGGCAAGGAGTATGGTAATGATGCTTCTCATGATGAACCTCGTGGTGGAATAAGCCCAACGTACCCAGACCTGCCAGAGCCTAGCTTAAACCAACCCCCAGGTTACACCGCAGGACACAGACCAGAGATTGGGCGGGTTGTTGTTGTGACCTTGGCAACTTGCATATTCTTGAAGTTACACTTCAATCTGATTGGACTATCCGATCTGCCTAGTCTCAGCCTACTCAGGGAATGATGGGGGTGGGAAAAATACTTTCGGCCAAAACTGAATGAACGGGGCTTCTCATGACCGCACACACACGAAACTTTGCGCTGGCGCTTCTCATGACGCTGACAGTGCTTCACGGCTGCGGCAATGTTGCGACCTCCCCTAGTTCGAGCATTCAGGAACAGCCGACGGGGACGGCGCAGGCAGAAGAAAACGTGGTCCAGCCGGCGCCGCCACCTCCGCCGGTGCCGACGTTCGCCGAGCGTCTGGACGAGCACATGAAAGCAGGGCTTGCGGGCGATGCGGCGGCGCTTCTGGCGGCGGCCGACATCTACCGCGTGCCAGACTTCGAAGGGCGCGATCTCTATCGCAGTGGGGAGCTGGTGATCCAAGCCGCGCTATCGGGTAGTGTGGAGGCCATGTACCGCGCGGGAGAAATCTATGAGTACGGCATGGGATTCCAAGTTGACGACAATGCGGCCTTCTCTTGGCATAGTCTCGCTGCGGCCGCCGGTCACGCGCCCGGCCACCGGCGACTGGGTCAGATGCTTCAGTTTGGTAAAGGTACCGAGGAGAACGAGGAGGAAGGCTTTGCCCACTTAAAGCAGGCCGCCGAGGCGGGCGATACCTATGCGCAGGTGTTGCTCTCGGATGGCTCCAACCATGGCAAAGGCATCGCTGCGGATGAAGTGCAGGCGAAACTGTGGCGAGATAAGGGATGGCCCGCACTGGAGGCACTGGCATTGGGCGGCGATGCGGATGCGAAAATGGCGATAGGAAGGTGTTACCTGAATGGAGTAGGGGTGGAGAAGGACGACAAGGAGGCTGTGAAGTGGGGGACCAAGGCCGCCAAGCAGGGGCATGCGGAAGCGCAGAAGTACTTGGGGGATAGGTACGCCAACGGCCAGGGGGTGGAGAGGGACGCAAAGCAAGCAGTGGAGTGGTACACGAAGGCCGCAGAGCAGGGGCATGCGGCCGCGCAGAATAGTTTGGGGCGGATGTACGCCGGCCGCCAGGGGGTGAAAAAGGATGCGAAGAACGCGGTGGAGTGGTGGACCAAGGCCGCCGAGCAGGGGGATG
>JBJOID010000258.1:0-17616 GCA_046047315.1 Candidatus Hydrogenedentota bacterium
CCCTGCCCAACGCGGGCCCGGCGCTGGGCAACATTTGCTACGACGAAGTGAACAGCCAGCTCTTCGTGTCGAACCACGAAGACGGTCTCATCTACCGGATTCCCATCGACAACACCTGCACGCCCACGGGAGCCATCACCACCTTTGACCATGGCGTGTCCGGGCGTGTGGCGGCGGGCTTCACCTCGATACCCGACGCGGGCACCCTCAACACATACACCGCCCTCGGCCGCCGAATTTGGGCGGTAGAGAATTTCGGGGGACGCCTCTTCTACAGCACCTGGTGGGAAAATGACGGGCGCCTGAACGCGACGGAAGCAAACGAAATCTGGTCCGTGGCGCTCGACGGTTTCGGCGCGCCCATCGCCGCCACCGCGCAGCGCGAGCTTCAGATGCCGCCGCGCGGCGTGGGCTCGAACCCGGTTTCGGACATCAACTTCAGCGCATCGGGCGCGATGTTCGTATCCGAGCGCACCATGACCACAAACACCCACCCGGCCTACATGGGAGAAACGGGTGATCGCGGCCTGCTGCACCTGGGCATACGCCCCGCCCACACCGCAAGGCTGATGAAGTTCAACGGCGCCATCGGCGGGCCGTGGATCACCAACAACGAGTTCCGCGTCGGCTCCTTCAGCACCGGCGAGAACAGCGCGGGCGGCGCGGCCATTGATTGCGAGGAGCGACCCTGGGCCACGGGCGACGCGTTGCACTTCAGCACCTCGACCGGCCACACCGACGTGCTCTACGGTGTGCACCGCATCGATGCGGCGGGCAACTCGCTCGACGTGCCCTACACCTTGAACGGCATCGTTATCGGTTTCGGAAGTGGACCGGGCGGATTCGCCAAGACGGAAATCGGCGACGTGGAATTGTGGTGCCCAGGCTGCGGCGATGGCGGCGTGGAAGGCGAGGGCGCGGATGAGGGCGAAGGGGAAGGCTCCACCGGCCCCTGCGAAAAAGTGGCGACCAGTGTCTGCACCGCCGGAATCAAGGACCAGTTCAGCCTGAACAACGGCCCTGAAACCACCACCCCCAGCAATGCGCTGCTCGCGGCGGTGACCTGCCAGGTCGGCCCGCTCACCTTGTTCGACGTGATTCCCGACGCGCAATGCTTTGTGCACACGTTTAGCGATTGCTGCCTCGACGATTGCGAGATCATCGGCGCCACCCTGGAGATTGGACTCAAGGCCGCGTCGATTGGCATCCCGAGCAACGATGACACCATTTCACTCGGCACGGGCGGGGTGTCGCAATGGAGCCTGCCCATCGCCAATGTGGCCACCAACGGCACATTCCAGGCGGGCAACTGGAATCCCGGCGACATGAAGATCGTTACGCTCGATCTGGCTTCGCTGCCGCTCGACGCGAATCCCGCCAACAACACCAGTCTGCTGAGCGCGCTTTGTGAACTGGACGTCTTGATTCAGGATGTGACCCAGGTGGACTACATGCGCCTGAGCATCACGCGCTGCTGCGACGAGACCGGCGGAGAGGGTGAAGGCGAAGGGACCCAAGAGGGCGAGGGCCAGCTGGAAGGCCAAGCTGACGGTGAAGGCGAGCGCGAGGGTGAGGGTGAAGGCGGCGTTGAAGGTCAGGCTGAAGGCGAAGGTCAGACCGAGGGGCACGCTGAAGGAGCAGTAGAAGGAGAGCGCGAGGGCGAGGGCGAAGGCGGCGCTGAAGGTCAGGCCGATGGCGAAGGACAAGGGGATGGAGAAGGACAAGGCGAGGGGCAAACGGAAGGCGAGGGCGAAGACCCGCTAGAACCCTGCGAGGACAGCGTCACGTGGCCCGATGACCAGTCTTGGGAAGATGGCTTCCCCTTCAATGTCGAGATTGTGGGCGAGGGCGACGAGGCCTGCATCCAGCTGACCGATGAAACGAATGCCTGGCCCTTCATCGCCATCGCCAACTCGGGACGCAACACCGTGGTTCGCGCCGATGTAAACACGGGAGACGTGGTGGGTGAATACCTGACCAAGCCCGATGGCAAGGCCGGAAACCCTTCGCGCACCACCGTGGACGCCTACGGCAATGTGTGGGTGGGTAACCGCGACGAGGGCATTGTGGATGGCAAGGGATCGGTCACGCGCATCGGGCTGATCATTGGCGGCACCCGCGTGGACGCCGCCTCCAACCCCGATCCCAACGGCGACTACGTGCTGAACCCCTCGTACTGCACCTGCGAGGACCGGGACCTCGACGGCCTGATTAAGACCTCGAAGGGCTATCCCTGGGTGAATGGGGTGAGCGACTACACGGCGAGCGCCCTGCCCTGGCAGAACATCGGCGGCCCCGACAGCAATGGCGGCGTGTCGACGGCCGAGGACGAGTGCATCACCGCGTATGTGCGCGTGGCGGGCACCAATGTGCGCTTCGTCGCCGTGGACCCCTTTAACAACATCTGGACCGGCGGCCTCACCAATCGCCTCTTCCAGAAGGTCACCAACGCCACCGCCACCGTCGTGCCCACGTCGATCTTCAACAGCATCTGCGGCGGCTATGGCGGCCTGGTCGATGCCAACAACGTGATCTGGTCAGCCTACTGGTCAGGCTACGGCGACGGCTTCATGCGCTACGACGTCAACTTCCCCTCGTCGCCATTGACCTGCGTGAGCGGCGTGCTCAATTACGGCGTGGCCATCGACCCCGACACCTGCAACATCTGGACCACCTCTGCCACCTTTGACAACATCGCGCGCGTGGTCAGTCCCGGCGGCACGCTCCTGAGCAGCACCTACAACCACCATGGCAGCACCACGCCTGGCATGGTGCCAAAGGGCATCGTGGTCGACAGCGGCACGGCGTGGGTGGCGCATAGCGGCAGCAACACCGTGGGCCGCCTCACCACCGCCGGCGTCCACCAGGGCAACGTGGTGGTCGGTTCCGCGCCCATGGGCGTGGCCGTGGACAGCAACGGAAAGATTTGGTCGGCCAATTTCGGCAGCAACAATGCCTCGCGCATCGACCCCACCACGATACCCGGCGTGGTCGACAAGACCGTCGACCTCGGCGCCAACGCCGCCCCGTACAACTACAGCGACATGACCGGCTCCGTGCTGCTGAAGGCCGTCGCGCCGCAGGGAAGCTGGACGACCATCTACGACAGCGGCGTGCTGGGCTGCGACTGGAGCCCCATCTCGTGGGTGGCCTATCAGGACCCCGGCACCACGGTCGTGGTGCAGGTACGCGCGAGTGATTCGCCGGTGCCTTCCGGGCCGTGGACCGTGGTGCAAAACAACGTGCCCTTCACCGGCGTGCAGGGGCGCTATCTGCAGATCCAGATCATCCTCACACGACCGGCCGGCAATGCGGCGGACTGCAAGCCGAGCGACGCCAACGTGAAGGTCTGCAAGCTGCGCGTGTGCAAGAAGTCCGGCTGCATGATGGTGACCAACCTGCAGAAGGATTGCGACCCAATCACGGGCAACGTGACGACCGACATCACCGTGACGAACAATTCGGGCGTGACCGCGACCAGCATCCTGATCACCCCGCAGACGCCCAACGTCACCATCACGCCCTCCCCCATCGCCACCAACCTGCCCGACGGCGCGACGCAGACCTACACCGTCACCGTGAGCGGGGCGGTGCCGGGTGAGCTGAGCTGCTTCACCGTGACCCTGCTCAATAGACAGGGGCAGGTGTGCTGCTCGCAGACCTTCTGCACCCGATTCGACTGCGAGGGCTGCCTCGAATTCCTCAAGCAAAAGGTGGCCTGCGACCCCGAGAACCCGGGCAACTTCCTCTACACCTTCCAGGTGAAGAACCGAACGGCGGACACGCTCGAGCACCTCTACCTCACCGCGCCCGCGGGCTCGAGCTTCTCGCCCACCTACATCCCGCTGTCGCCGCCGCTTGCGCCGTCGCAGACCTCGGCGCCCATCACCGTGTCCATCGCCAGCAATCTGCCGCCGGGCAGCTCCCTCTGCTTCGAGTACAACGCGCACGACAAGCTGTTGAATCGCTGCTGCTACGGCACACACTGCATTCTGCTGCCGGACTGCGGCCAGGGCGGGGAAGGCGAGGGCGCAGAGGAAGGCCACGCTGAAGGCGAGGGAAGCGCTGAAGGAGGCGCCGAGGGCGAAGGCCACTGCCAGACGGATATCGACTGCGACGATGGCAACCCCTGCACCGAGGACTTCTGCGACCCCGCCACGGGCGCATGTTCTCACGTGGTGGCGGCAGGCTGCGAAGGCGAACAGGAAGGCGAAGAGTGTCTCGACCTGCGCGAGGAGACCTGCATGGCCGGGCTGGCAGACGAATTCGTTGTCACGCTCACGGGCGATCCCGAGGCGACAACGCCAAGCGCCGCCCTGCTTGCTGCCGTGGATTGCGCGGGCGGCCCCATCACCAACTTCGACGTCAACGCCATTCGCCAGTGCTTCGTGCACACCTTCAGCAAGTGTTGCCTGAACACCTGCGAGATTCAGGAAGCTGTGCTCACGATACGCCTTCGCGCGAATCCGAACGTTTCTTCCGTGGTCACCAGTAATGACCGCATCCAGTTGGGAAGCAATGGCTTCTCCTACTGGTCCCTGCCGATTGCCAACCTGACCACCGGCGGCCAGTGGACTAGCGGGACATGGAACACCGGCGAGACGCGGACCATTACCCTCGACCTCATGAGCCTCCCCACCAGCGCCAACCCTGCGCAGAACGTGGACATCACCAGCCAGTTCGAGAAGTGCGAACTGGACGTGATGGTGAAGGACTACACGCTGGTGGACTACATGCAGCTGGAGATCGTCAAGTGCTGCGACGGCTCGCCCGGCGGCGGGGACGAAGGCGAACCTGAAGGCGGCCACGAGGGCCAGCATGAGGGTGCGCTCGACGGCGAGGGGGGCAGCGTGAACTGCGATGTGCTCATCAATTGCCCGACACAGCCGCTGCAGGTGGGTTCTTCGACGCAGATTTGCCTCAGCGGCAACGTCGACTGCGTGGGCGACAACCGAAGCTTCCGCTGGTTCCGCAATGGTGTGCTGGTTGCCACAACCTCGAATCCATGCCTCACCATTTCGCCCGTCACCTGCGCCTCGGCGGGCGTGTATACCGTGCAACTGGTGGGCTCGGCGGGCACCTTCACCACGGCGGAGTGCAAGCTCAAGGTGAAGCCCTGCCCCCACTCCGGCGATGTCACGGGCAATGGCACCATCGAACTCGCCGAGACCCTGCGCATCATCCAGCTGTACAACTCGGGCAAGCTGCACTGCAACAACGACACCGAGGATGGATTCGCGCCCGGCCCCGGCAAGACCAACTGCCTGCCGCATGCCAGCGACTACAACCCGCAGGACTGGCAGTTGCAACTGAGCGAACTGCTCCGCCTGATCCAGCTCTACGGCCAGGGCAGCTTCCATCCCTGCCCCGACGCGGTCCCGCCGACCGAGGACGGGTACTGCATCGGCGAGCCCTGATTCCTGCCCGGCAAAGCAAAGCGCCGTGGGCCTTCAGGCCCACGGCGCTTTCTTCATGCCTGGGGCTACGTGTCAGGCGCTCGGCCCGATCATCTTGCTCGGGTCAACGATGCGGTCGAAATCCTCGGCGGAAAGCAGGCCCAGGTTGATGGCTTCCGCCTTCAGCGTCGTGCCGTTCTTGTGAGCCGTCTTGGCAATCTTCGCGGCATTGTCATACCCAATGTGCCGGTTCAGCGCCGTCACCAGCATCAGCGAATTGTCGAGATGCTTCTGGATGTTCGCCCGGTTCGGCTCCAGCCCGTCCACGCAATGCTCGCGGAATGAGTCCGCCGCGTCGGCCAGCAGCCGGGTGGAGTGCAGCACGTTGTGCATGATGAGCGGCTTGAACACGTTCAACTCGAAGTTGCCCGAGGCACCGCCAAAATTGACGGCCACGTCGTTGCCTATCACCTGCGCCGCCACCATCGTCATCGCTTCGCTCTGCGTGGGGTTCACCTTGCCCGGCATGATGCTGCTGCCCGGCTCGTTCTCCGGCAGGTTCAGTTCGCCAATGCCGCAGCGCGGGCCGCTGCCCAGCCAGCGCAGGTCGTTGGCGATCTTCATGAAGCTGCACGCGATGGTCTTCAGCGCGCCCGACGCCATCACCAGCGCATCATGCGCGGCGAGCGACTCGAACTTGTTCGGGGCGCTGGTAAAGGGCAGGCCCGTCAACTCGGCAATCTTCGCCGCCACCTTCTCGGCATAGCCCTGCTTGGTGTTCAGCCCGGTGCCCACCGCCGTGCCGCCCAGCGCCAGCTCAGCCACATGCGGCCAGACCATCCGCACGCGCGCCATGCCATTGGCCACCTGCTGTGCATAGCCCGAGAATTCCTGCCCCAGCGTCAGCGGGGTCGCATCCATCAAGTGCGTGCGGCCGATCTTGATGATGTCCGCGTACTCCTTCGCGCGGGCGTCGAGCGCGGCATGCAGCGCCTCCAGCGCCGGCAACAGCCGCCCCTGCAAACGCTCGGCCACCGCGATGCTCATCGCCGTCGGAAACGTATCGTTCGACGACTGCGACATGTTCACATGGTCGTTCGGGTGCACCGGCTTCTGGCTGCCCAGTTCCCCGCCCAGCAATTCAATCGCGCGGTTGGCGATCACCTCGTTCGCGTTCATGTTGGTCTGCGTGCCGCTGCCCGTCTGCCACACCACCAGCGGAAAGTGCGCGTCGAGCGAACCCGATATCACCTCGTCGGCCGCCTGGCAAATGGCGTCGCACAACGCGGGATCGAGCAGGCCAAGGTCCTTGTTGGTCAGCGCCGCCGCCTTCTTCAAGATGCCCAGCGCGCGAATCATCTCGCGCGGCATCCGCTCTCCGCCAATCTTGAAATTCACCAGCGAACGGGCCGTCTGACAGCCGTAATACATTTCCGACGGCACCTGCATTTCGCCCATGGTGTCGCGCTCGATACGGTAAGACATGATGCGGTCTCCCTGAAAGGTTGGAAGGAAGCCGGTATCATACGGCCTGATGGCAAGGCGCCACAACGCCCGGCACAGGCTACACGCCGAGCGCCCGCTGGTAGCCGCGCCAGGCGGCTTCGGCGCATCGCCGGGGCGTGTACTCCAGCGCGTGTGCGCGCCCGCGCTCCACCAGGCCCTCGCGCAGGGCCTTGTCCGAAAGGACGCGCTCCAGTCCCTTGTGGATCGACTCGATGTCGAGCGGATCCACATGCAGCCCGCCGCCGCCGCAGACCTCGATCAGCGCGGGGTCCGTCGAGGCCAGCACGGGAGTGCCCATGGCCAGGGCCTCTATCACGGGAATGCCGAAGCCCTCGTACAGCGAGACGAAGGCGAAGGCGTCGGCCATCGCATAGAGGGCGGGCAGGTCCTCATCGGCCACGTAATCGGTGAAGTGCAGCCGGTCTCCCAGGTTGAGCCGCTCCATCTCGCGCAGCATGCCATCATACAGCCAGGCCTTCTTGCCGGTGACCACGAGCTTGTGGGGATAGCGGTCCGGGTCGAGCCGCGCGAAAGCCTCCGCGAGGCGGACAAGGTTCTTGCGCGGCTGCAATTGCCCCAAGGAAAGGATGTAACGCTCGGGCAACGCGAGGCGCCCGCGCGCGCGCTGCCGCGCCTCATCGTCGGGCTCCTGCCTGAAAGACGCGCCAAGCGCGTTGGGCGTCACCTCGATGCCTATCGGGGGCAGCCCATAGGCCGCGGCGATCTCGCGGCGCATCGCCTCGCTCACGGTGAACACCCGCGCGGCGTTGTTCAGCGTGGACGGCGTGAGCAGCCGCAGGCGGTAACGGTCCATGAAGGGCAGCGACTCGGGAAAGCGCAGCATCACGGCGTCGTGCAGGGTCACCACATAGGGACAGGGACACCACGGCGGCGCGGTGTATTGCGCGTGAAGCAGATCGAGCTTGTGCCGCTTCGCCAACCAGGGCAGCGCGAAGGGCACCCGAAGATACGACGAGCGCACCGGAATCGGGATGGTCTCGAAGCCCGTCTCCGCGCCCGCCATCGGGCGGTCCGGATGGGTAAAGACCACGATCTCGCAGGGCGGGTCCAGCTCGCGCAGGCCCTGGAGCAGGTTGCGGGTATAGGTCTCGTTCCCCCCCGACTGACCGCCAAGGTAGTGCGCATCGATGCCAATCTTCATCGCCGGTCCCGGTAGGCTCCAAGCGCCTCGTGGTAGGTCTCGGCCATGCGGGCCATCATGCCGGGCTGGGTGAAGCGCGACGCTATCCACGGCCTGCCTGCAGAGGCCATGGCGGCGCGCCGTTGCGGATCCTCGATAAGCCCGCGCAGCGCAACGGCCAGCACCGCGTCGTCGCCCGGGGTCGTCAGCAGACCCGTGCGTCCCACGTCGAGCGTCTCGTGCGTGCCGCCAATGTCGCTGGCCACCACGGGCAGGCCTGCCGCCTGCGCCTCGAGCACCGCGGTGGGAAAGCCCTCCTGGTCCACGCTGGGTTGGGCGAAGATGTCCATCGCGCGCAGCGCACCGGGCAAGTCGGCGTGGTACCCGGTAAAGGTGACGCGGGCGTCAAGGCCGAGCCGCCGCACCTGCGCCTCGAGCGCGGGCCGCTCGTCACCCGTGCCGACGATCATCAGGCGCGTGTGGGGACAGGCGTCACGCAACCGGGCCAGCGCGTCGATCAGGTGGCGGTGCCCCTTCTCCTTGAAGAGCCGGCTGACCGTGCCGACAACGAGCTCGCCGGAGTCAATGCCGAACTGAGCACGGGTCTCTTCCCGCGATGCCCCGGCCTCGAATTGGGCGAGGTCAATCCCGGTGTGGATCACGCGCACCCGCTCCGGCGCGGTGCCGCCCGCCACCACCTTCGCCTTCATGTTTTCCGATACGGTGTAGACGCGCTCGAAGCGGGGCAGCGCCAGACGCTTCTCCACCCAGTGATTGATCCTGCCGTGCCAGTGGATGGGCTTATCCCACCAGCCATAGGGCGAGGCGATGGCCGCGCAGGGATACTGGCCACGCCCCACGCCCACCAGCGCGTTCGAATGCGTGTCGTGCGCGTGGATGAGATCGATGTCGTATTTCGCCACCAGTGCGCGGATGGCCGACCGGGCGGGAAACCAGTTCGAGCGTGACGTCCACGGAATGCGCTCCGGCGCCACCTCCAGCCCCTGCTGCCCCACATATCGGATGAAGTCATCGTTGCCGCTGCCCGGCGCGTCGTATACCACCGTGGTGACATTAAAGCCCTTGGCGGGCATGTTGCGCATCAGCATGCGCACGATGGTGTGCGATCCGCCGAGCGCCCAGGTGCGGATGAGAAAGAGGACGTTGACCGGACGGCTCACTCCGTGCCGTCCATCTCGACTTCGCCCTGCCAGCGCTCGAGCACATGCAGGCGCCGCCGCTCCTCCTGGCCGTCCGGTCCGCGCACGGTTAGATCGTACTCGCCGCCCAGCAATCGGAAGGCGGCCTCGCCACCCTCGTCCGTCTCGGCCTCGGCGGTGGGTGTGTCCCACGCGGCGATCAAGTCCCGCAGCCGCTCGAACACGGGCTTGGGCTTTCCGTCTATGCCCAGCAGCCCCCCCGTGATCACGGAAGGCTTCTCGTCCGTGATGTCCCACCAGGTGACAGAGTGGACCATCGGCTCGGCGAAGGCCAGGGTGTACACCATCGCGGCGTAGTCCGCCTGCGTCTCCGGCGTCCAGGGCTCGCGCCAGTAGCCGGAGAACCAGTCCTTCCCGTAGCTGGACGGGAAGGAGAGCTCGGTGATGTGGAGGTTCTTGCCGAAGCGCTTGTACCAGTGAAGCGTGTCAAGCAGGTGCGCGGGCGTGTAGGCCGGGCCCTGGGTGTGGTTCCAGTCCGCGTTCAGGTGAAAGCCCGGATAGCACTGCAGGCCGATGATATCCACGTCGTCGAGCAGCCCTTCCGCCTCACAGTCACGGAGGAACTCCGAATAGGTGACGGGATACGGCTCGGCCGGCTCGCCGTAGAGCGTGTAAAGCCAATACTTGGAACCGTGGCTGAACTCATGCGGGCTGTTCACCAGCACGGGCCGCTCCGCCCGGCGAATGTTCTTCGCGGCCGCGGTCATCATCTGCTTCATCGCCGCCTTCGACACGCCCGGCACATTCGTGTTCGCGGGCTCGTTGATAGCCTCCCAGAGGTCAATGGATTCCCCGAGCACGGATAACAATTCCTGCTGGTGCTCGATGGCTTCCACGGTCAACCGTTCATGCGGCGCGTCGAGCGCGTGCTCCGGCAGGATGCCATGCCCCTGCATCCACACCACCCCGTGCGCCTTCACCCGGTAGTCCAGCTGCTTGAGCGCGGAGAGTCCGAATACTTTGTCGATGTCGCCCCGCTTCGAAGACGGCCGCTGGGTCCAGTTCCACGCGGGCAGCACCGTGGCATAATCGAAGCCCGCCGCGCGTGCCGCCTCCCACGCCTTGGCGTTGTAGGGGCTGCCCTCGTACACGCCAAAAAGGAAATCGCGCCGCACCTGCTTCACGCTCGCGGTATAGCCCGGCCCCGGCGTCTTCACGCGCAGGTCGCCATAACGCACTGCCGCGATCTCCCGCTGGGCGCGTTCGAGTTCGAGGTCATCGCGCAGCCGCAGGGCGTCGGCGAGGAGTGCGTCCGCCTCACGCGCGGCCTCGGCCCCGCTGGCCGGCAGCGCCGTCAGCCGTTGCACCAGCGCGCCCACACGGTCGAGCCCTGTCTCAAAGCTGCCCGCCCGCAGACCCAGCGCCTGCACGGCAGACTTCGCCAGCTCGACGTTGAGGTTGAGTACGACGGAATCGCCCGCCTTGGCCAGCGTGTAACCCTGCGCGGCGTTGTCCGCCCGCAGCAGCAGCTTGCCATAATCCCGCGTGGGCCAGAACAACATCGACACGCACACGGTCTTGCCCGGCTCCACCAGCACTGCGGGCACGCCCTTCTCGCGCGGCCCGCTCTCCATCCCGGTCAGGTCCGGCGAATGCACAGGCCAGCAGGCCATCGGCATGGCCTCGTCGTCGAGGTTAGTCGCATAGAGGAACTGCCCGCCATACTTGCCGAGCCGCTCGAAATCCTCCCACAGCATGCGCTTGCCATCGGGGTCGTACGCCTCGATCACAAGGCTCGCCACCGGGGGTAGCCGCAGCGCGGCGCTATCCTCGCCCGCATAGCGGTAAATCCGGGGCTGAAGCGCAAAGCCGGGCTTTCCGGGAGAAGCATTCGCCGGGGGCTGCACCACCAGATAGCCCGCATCGGGCTGGGCGGAAATGTTGAAAGCGCCCTGCGCATCGGCGGTCGCATCAGCGAGGTAGCCGAAGCCGGCATCCATCAGCGCCAGATACGTGCCTGCGGCGGGCGCGCCCGATTCCGCATACACGGTGCCCGAGAAGGACTGCGCCCAGGCGGCCGGGCCGAACAGCACCGCCGCCACAAACAACAGCAGGCAGGCCGCCCGAGAGCGCATCATCCGCGCGGCTCCGCCTTCCACGCCTCCGGCGTGAACTTCAGGTCATGCAGCGACAAGGCCACCGCCGCCGCCGCAACCATCCACCAGATTTCCTGGTGCAGCGCGTGCAGGAACACGGCGCATAGCATGAAGCCAATCAGGCTGACGATCAGCGACGTGGCAATGGCCACCCCGCGGGTGTCGCCCTCCGCCTGCAATCTTCGCTCCTTGCGAAGGAGATCACGCATCATCAGGATGAAGAAGGCCATGAAGAGGCCCAGCCCCACCAGACCGTGGTCGGCGGCAAGCTGCAGATACATGTTGTGCGTGCCCACGAAGACCGCCTGCCAGCCGCCCTGATACACCTGGTAGCGCATCATGCCCGCGGTCTCGCTGCCTTCCTTGATGAACTCAATGCCGAACCCGCCCGGCCCGAGGCCCAGCAGCGGATTCTCCAGCGCGTATCGGGTGGCGGATTCCTGCAACGCGATACGGCTCATCACCGACTTCGACTGCGTGTACTGACGGGGATTGAGCACGCGCTCCTTGTACGCCTCGGGAAGCACGGTGAATGCGAACACCATGGCGAACAAACCGGCGAACACGCGCAGCGGGGACACGAGCACCGCCTTGCGCGACATCAACAGAAAGGCCAGCACCAGCCCCACCACCAGGCCGGTGCGGGTGAAGGTGAGGATGAGCGCCACCACCTGGAACGCCACGAGGAAACCAATCAGGACCCGCACGGACGTGTGCTTCGTCATGGCGTACCAATAGGTGCTCAGGGGCAGCACCAGCAGCACAAAGAGCGCCAGCCAGTTCGAGTGGCCCGCAAGACCCGCCACGCGGATGGCCGCCTCGCCCCGGAGCGATTCCCGGTCCACATAGGCCGCGTCGTCCCCCACCCCGCCGATGATGCCGCCAATGGCGTCCTTGGTGGCCACCTGCAGGTTGGGCAGGAAATACTGCGCCACGGCGGACACCGACATCCCGAGCCCGCAGAGCATGATGATGACCAGGTACCAGTGCAGGCGGCGGCTGGTGGTGAGCGTGTTCACCGCGAGAATGAACAGCGCGAAGCGCGTGGCCATGCGCACCCAGTGGGGAAGTTCCAGCCCCCAGTCCACCGAAGTGAACACGCCAATGAACGACCAAACCATGAAGCCGCCCAACAGGTAGATGGCGCCATTGAAGCGCATCGGCGCCTTGTTGATCACCACGCTGGTGAGCCATGCGCCCAGCGCGGCCACACCGATCAACTGGGCCGGCGTGATGGCGAACATGCCCTCTTCAAGCACGCTGAGCACGCCCCAGGAACCCTGGAGAATGAGGATGAGCACCGTCGAATACAGGCCCACGACCGGGTAGCGCACGAAAAAGGCGAACAGCAGCAGGCCCGCCAGGGCGGCGGCGGTGTATACGCTGAAGGCCACGATGGCCACGCCGATGGCAACCGCCAGTAGGGCGATCATCAGCGGGGCGCCGTTGGCGTCCGATGGGCGTGTCAGCGTTCCCGTGCTCATACTTCCTCCCGCCCGGCCAACGCTTCCGCGACCGCGCGGCTCTTGCGCGCCGCCACGGCCTCCCATGCGTGCTCCCGGGCCAGCGCCTGCCGCGCGTCGCGCGCGGCCTCGCTGTCTTCCGCTATCGCCTGCTCAAGCCGCGCCAGAAACTCGTCCGGAGTCTCCGCGATACCCGCCAGCGGCGCAAAGGCCGCCACCGCCTTCATCGCCGAACTCACCACCGGCTTCCCCCCGCTCAGGTATTCCATCAGCTTGAGCGGGAAAATGCGCCGCGTCAGCTCATTCACCCGGTATGGGATGAGCGTCGCGTCCATCGCCTTGAGGTAATTCGGCAATTCCGCAATTGGCTTGTTGCCCGTCAAGTATACATTGGGCCGGGTTTCAAGTCGAGCCATGTCGAGCCCCGGCAGCACCGGGCCCACCAGCACAAAGCTCCAGCCGGGCCGCGCCTCTGCCAGCGCGTCGAGCAGCGGCGCATCGAAGCGCGCCGGGTCCATCACCCCGATGCACCCCACAATGGGCCGGGGCAAATGCGCGAGTTCCTCGGGAACCGCAGTCTCCGCCCGGCGCGCCTTCGAAAAATGCTCATAGTCCGCCCCATGCGGCACCACCACCTGCCGGGAATTGAGCGCGGCGTGCGTCTCGAAAATCCACTCCGTGCTGGGAAACACCAAATCGGCGCGGCGCGTCAATTCGGCGTCCGCCCACCGGATGAGCTGACGGTCGCGGGGATTCGCCGCATACTCCTCCCAGATGTCCGCGATGTCGTAAAGGTGCAGCACGTGTGGAATCCATCGCGCCGACAAGCCATGCAGCACCGAGAAGTCCCAGAGGATCACATCCCGGAACGACAGCCTCCCCAGCACGCGGTTGATCTGCCGCGCCAGCATGCGGGCATTAAAGCGTAGCGCCGCCCGCGCCACGGGCAGGGGCAATCCCCCCACCGGGACAAAACGGTGCGGCGGATGGTAGACATGCAGACCCGCGTCCATGCGCTGGAGCGGCGGGCCTTCCCACCAACCCTCGCCCTTGGGGCTGCGCTTCTTCAGCCCGTAGAGAAATGAGCGGGGCTGATCCACATAGAGCACGCGGTTGTCCCGCGCAAGGCGCGACATCAACTGTTGCGGCGTGGACCAGCTCCCATGCCAGTCGGCGTAGGAAAAGCAAACGATGTCCCGCCCGGCCAGCGCGGTCATGCCGCGTCCTCCTCGCGATACTGGCGCAGCATCTCACGCTTCACCAACTGGTGCGACACACCGTACATCACAATCGACGTGCCCGCGCGCACCACCGCCATCGCCACCGCCATGCCCCACGCGCCGTATTCCGGAATGGCCAGCAGGCCCAGTGCCAGGGTGAGGATCAGCCGGACCCCCTCGAAGGAAGCCACCAGCCCCGAGCGCCCCAGCGAGTAAAGCGCAGTGACGGTCGGCGCGCCCACGATGGCGACCATCACCCCGAGGATGAGCACGGTGTAATAACCCTCCGCCCCGAAATAGCCGGGGCCAAGCACCACTTCCCGAAACCACGGCATCACCGGAATCGAGAAGGCCAGCGGCAGGCAGAACAAAAGAGACGGCACCCGGAAGTGCCCGATGAACTGCCGCAGCTCGTCGGGAGTTTTCAGGCGGCTGGCCTTGGGAAGCAGCACGTTGTAGAAAGTGAGCAACACCAGCTCGCCCGCCAGGACAATGCTTACCGCCGCGCTGTAACGCCCCACCGTCTCCGCAGCCACGCCGAAATAGGTGAGGTTCAACAGCAGGATGTCCATGCGCTGCGTAAGCGTGGTGAAGAAGGTGGCCAGCAGCACCCACTTTCCAAAGTCGTAAAGCTCGCGGAAGATGTCGCGGTTCGTGCTGCTCGTGAACAGCGTCGTCGGCAGCATCGAATAGGAAATCGCCAGCATCGCAAAAGGCGCCAGCACGTAGATCGTGATGAACAGCAGCACCGACTGGCTGCCCGCCGCGATGAGCAGCAGCACCAGCCCCAGCCGCAGCAGCGAGCTGAAGAACTCGAACCCGGAATACTCCGTGAAGCGCTGGTGCACCTGGAAGTAGCTCTGGCTGAAACCCCAGAGCGACACCACCCCGCCGCCGAGGAACGCGATCATTACATAGTAGTAGCGCACGGCGTTCGGGTCGTCCGCCGTCCAATGGAAGAAGGACTGCAATATCGGCCGCACCAGCGCGATGCACAGCATCATCGTCAGGACGAAGATGAGCGCCTTGATGAGCAGCACCGCCTTGAAGTAGGGCAGGGTCGCCGCGTCGTCGTCCTGTGCGATATAGCGAGAGGCAAAGCGCACGAGGCTGGTGTCGATGGCCGGCCCCGTCAACCCCGCCACCACGGTCATGATCGAGAACAGCAGGTAGAACTTGCCGAAGTCCGAATCGCCAAGGTGGCGCGCCACCAGCACGTTGCACAGGAAGGCTGCCGCCGCCGACATGCTGCGCGCACCCAGCACGGACAGAATCGAGCCGATCCACGAGGCATAGCGCGCGCGCACGGCGTGGTCCTGGCGGGCCGGGGTGGTCATCATGTGCGCCCGCCCATTGGCCGCCCCGCGCCCCTAGTAGGCACCGCGGCCTTTGAGCACCGCCGGGATGGTGAGCAGGAGAATGCGGAAGACCAGCAGGATGGACCACTGGTCGATGTAATACAGGTCGAGGTCCACCGTCTCGCGGAAGGAGAGATTGCTGCGGCCGCTCACCTGCGACAGCCCCGTGAGCCCCGGCTTTACGCTCAGGCGGCGGCACTGGTTCCACGAGTACTGGCTCACTTCCTGCGGCAGCGCCGGGCGCGGGCCCACGAGGCTCATCTCCCCCTTCAGCACGTTGATCAACTGCGGCAGCTCGTCAATGCTGTACTTGCGGATGAAGCGGCCCACGGTGGTCACCCGGGGGTCGCGCGCCATCTTGAACATCGCGCCCTGCACCTCGTTGTGCTTCTCCAGCTTGGCGCGCAGTTCCTCCGCGTTCACCACCATCGAGCGGAACTTGATCATCCGGAAGCGACGGCGATTCAGGCCCACGCGTTCCTGGAGAAAGAACACCGGACCAGACGAGGTGGCCTTGATCGCGATGGCCGTCGAGATGAGCAGTGGCGACAGCAGCAGCAGCGCCGTGCCCGACACCAGGATGTCCACCGCGCGCTGCAACACCAGCTGCGGCTGCTGCTCGGGCACCGTGGAAAGCGCGAGGATGGGAATCCCCTCGAGGCGGTGGTAGCGGCTGGTCGCCAGGCGAAGCGGAAACAGATCGGCGATCATGCGCACGCTGACCCCCACACCCTCGCACAGGTGGGCCATCCGCTGGATGGTCTCATACCGCGAGCGCACCGGCAGGCAGATGTACACCTCGTCGATGACGTGCTTGATGAGCACTTCCTCGAGCGCCTCGAACTTGCCAAGATAGGCGATGTTGTATTTCTCCAGCCGGCGCCCGCGCTCCGGCTCGTCCTCGAGCATCCCCGCGATCCGGTAGCCGTAGTAGCGGTGGCTGAGGATCACCTCGACCAGTTCCTGCGTGCGCTCATTCACGCCAACGATCAGCACCTGCTGCTCGTTGCGGCCGTGGCTGCGCAAGGACCACAAGAGTATCTGGAGCAGCACGCGGAACAGCGCAAGTACCACCAGCGTGATGATGCTCAGGCGGGAGAGAAATTCCGGCTCGGCGCCACGCACCGTATAGAAGGCGACGAAGAAGCCGGTGACCACGAAGACCGCGAGCATGCACTTGGCCACGTCGAGCAAGAGCGACAACAGGCGGTCGCGGCGGCGCGATATATAGAGATAGCTGTACACGCCGGAGATGGGCCACGCCAGCAGAAAGATCACCAGGTACACGGCACGTTCGCGCAGGATGTCCCAGGGGATCTGGGCGCCGCCCTCGATACTCCAGCAAGCGAGTGCATAGCCCGCCAGAATGCAGCCCACATCGCAAGCGAGCAGGAAGCTCACCCGCAGGGCGCTGTAGTCGGGCCGAACGCCCGAGGGTCGATCCATCACGCGGACTCCCGCTCAAGGCTGCGCAATTTTACGCTCCAACCAGTCGGCCACATGCTGCTTCACTTCCTCGCTGATCACGTCGTTCATCAGTTCATGGTAGCCGCCCTCGTAGATCTTCAGCGTCTTGTCCTTCGAGGCGGCGTATTCGTGCAGGTAGCGGCTGCCTTCGCAGGGAGCCAGCTGGTCGGCGGTGCCGTGCATCAAATAAATCGGCAACGTGATCTTCGCGGCTTCCTGTCGCGCCAGCGCCACGGTTCGTGTCAGCTCCGCGCCCGACCGCGCCACGATGGCCCCGTGCCCGTTGAGCGGATCTTGCTGATATTCCTCCACCACCGACGGCACGCGCGAAATCGCCTTCGCATCCAGCCCCGCCACGGGTAGCCAGGGCGCAAGCGCGCTGAGCGTGTCGGCAAGCGCCAGCAGCAACGGCGACACTTCCTTCATCGCCAGCAGCGGGCTGCTAAAGACCACCGCCGCCGGGCGGAACGCCCGCGTCTGCAGGTAGCGCGTGAACACCAGCCCCCCCATGCTGTGCGCAATCACCAACAGGGGAAGGCCGCCGAAGTCCGGCTCCGCATGCGCGAGGTACGCGTCGAGATCATCCAGGTAATGATCAAAGCGTTCGATGTAGGACTTCTTCCCCGGCGAGCGCCCATGGCCGCGCTGATCATAGGAGAACACGGAGAAGGCAGGGTGGTTGAGCGTGGCCGCCACGTGATCGTAGCGGGCGCAGTGCTCGCGATAGCCATGGACGATGAGCACGTTGG
>JBJOID010000259.1:0-23906 GCA_046047315.1 Candidatus Hydrogenedentota bacterium
GTTCGGCGTTTCACCGTCATACGCCACCACGTCGAAGTGGGCGTAATGTCCGGCAATCGCCTGCATGGCCTCCTCCCGCGTGGCCGGAGGCTGCCACTCCGGGTCATTGACAGGCGTCTCATACAAGGGACTTGGCGGCCACGGCTTGGGCATGGAACAACCCAGCGACCACGCCGACGCCATCACGACGGATAGGCCGATAGTCATCACGCGAAGGTGTGCTTGCATTGGGAACTCCCCCCTAGGTTAGCCTCCGCACATGCAAGACATGAAGCGAGGGTTTATCGACCAAGACAACGATGAGTTCGCCCGGCGAATTCACATCCAGATGATCTATCGGACGAGCGGCCTCAAAGCCTTATCGTCGCGTGGTCATATTCGTTGGTACCGGCGTGCGGATAGAATGTTACTTTCCCCGTCGCGATGTCATACATGGCGCCAACGATCTTCAGGTCGCCTTTCTCCACCAGTTTGGCTATCACCGGACTCTGCGCCGTAATCGCCTCCGTGCCTTGAATCACGTTGAGCTCGGTGGCGCGGACCACAAAGGCGTCGTTCTTGCTCGTGCGCTCTCCATATTCCGCCTCGACCGCGGCCACCGCCGGTTCCAGCTTGTGCAACATCGCCGTCAGGTTGCCAAGCTCGGCGCGATCGGCGGCGCCCTTAATCGCTCCGCATCCGCTGTGGCCAAGCACCACAATCAGCTTCGCGCCTGCGACGGCGGTGGCGAATTCCATGCTACCCAGGAAATCCTCGTTCACGAAGTTCCCCGCCACCCGCGCGCTGAAGATATCCCCGATGCCCTGGTCGAAAACAACCTCCGTAGGAACGCGGGAATCAATACAGCCGAGGACGATGGCGAAGGGCTTCTGTCCGCCGGCCGTCTCGGACACCTCGCCCTGAAGGTCGCGCTCCACCATCTTGCCCGACACGAAACGCTCATTGCCTTCCTTCAGCGCGGCCAGTGCCGCCTCCGGCGAGCTTATCTCAACGGCTGGAGCGGCGGAGGTCGTCGCGCCCGGATTACTCATGGTCGCGCAGCTCGACAACACCGAGAGACACACGGCGCACAACGCCACACGCCGAACAACACCAACGCCCGCAAAACGCAAAGAATCCAGACCGCTCCGCATCAATCGCTCTCCCATCGTTAGAACTCGGTTCTTGACAATACCGGGTAGCCAAACATCCATCCACGTGTCTGTATTCCAACGCATGACCGCCTCAGCTTCCAGAGTTTACTCGTCACACCGCTCGCGCGGTGTGACGCATCTCCCGCCGCTCCTGCGGCGAGTCTTCCCTCCCTACCCCCGCTGCATCCCCGGAAGTTCCCAGCCTTCTCGGTAGGGTTCGGCGACCAGCGCATTGGCTGCGGGGTTGTTTTTCACCACCTCCTTTTCCGCGTCCCAATGGACTTCGGAATTCGAGCGCAATGCAATATTCCCGAGGTGGGCGACGGTGGAGATGTGGTGGCCGATGGTGAGGTTGGCGTTGGGTTGTTGGCGGCTGTGCATGCAGTCGAGGAAGTTGCGGACGTGGACCTGGCGGGAATCGCGGGCGGCGGCGCGGCGGATGCCGCCGATGCCGGGGAAGACGTGGCCCTTGGGGTCGGGGTCCTCGGCGGGCAGCAGCGCCTTGAGCGCGTCCTTCTTCGGCTCGGGGATGATCTCCCAGCCGGTGTCGTCGATTAGCACCGCGCCGTTCTCCCCACTGAAATACATGCCGTGCGGGCGGCCGTTCGGCCCGATGCCGCCACCCACCTGGTGCTCCCAGATGAGCGTGTAGGTGGGGAAATCGTAGACCGCGATTTGCGTGTCGGGTGTGTCGGTGTTGTCGTCCAGCACGCGCTTGCCGCCGAAGCTGCTCACCTTGAGCGGATAGTCCGGCCCCATGGCATCGAGGCACACGCCGAGCAGGTGCACGCCCCAGTCCGTCATCAGTCCGCCCGCGTAGTCCCAATGCCAGCGGAAGTTGAAGTGGAAGCGGTTGGGATTAAACGGACGTAGCGGCGCCGGCCCCAGCCATAGGTCGTAATCCACGCCCGCGGGCGGCTCGCCATCGGGCGGATTGCCAATGCCGCCCACCCAGTCGAGATAGGCCCACGCGCGCACGAGGCGGATCTTGCCCAACTGGCCCGAGCGGACAAACGCGGCAGCTTCCTTCAGCACATCGCTGCTGCTGCGTTGCGTGCCCATCTGCACAATGCGCCCGTGCTGCGTGGCGGCGTCGAGCATCGCGCGGCCTTCGGCGATGGTCCTGCCCAGCGGCTTCTCCACGTAGACGTCCTTGCCCGCCATGCAGCCGAGCACGGTGGGCAGCGCATGCCAGTGGTCCGGCGTGCAGACCAGCAGCGCGTCCACGTCGTCGCGGTCAATCACCCTGCGGAAGTCCTTCACGCCCTCGGGCGCCTTGCCGCGCCGCGCCTCCACCAGCCGCTGCTTCTCGGCGATGCGCGCGTCATCCACGTCGCACACCACCGGAATCTCGACTTCGCGGTTGAGCAGGAAGCACTCGATATCCGCCGAGGCAATGCCGCCGCACCCGATGACCCCCACGCGAATCCGGTCGTTCGCCCCGGCCAGCCGGGAAACCAACGGAATCGCCGCCGCCGCGACGCCCGCCGTGTGAATGAATTGTCGCCGCGTCAGATGTCCGTCCATCGCGCCACCCTCCCGTTGGTGCCCTGTGTGTCACCGCATTATGGAAGTTTCCACGGCGCGATGCCACCCCGTTGTCGATTGGGTTCTTTGGATGTACAAAAATGTACGAGAGACGGTCGAGTTTTTCTGGTTGTACATTTCTGTACAGTGTGGCGATCTGCCTGCATTCGCTTAAGTTATTTATTGGTAATAACTTAGAAAGTTTGTGCACATTGGCACGGCCATTGCATTACTCCTCGTGACCAGGATGGAAGCGAAGGAGAACGGAGTCATGAATGCACAAGTGAACGAATTTGCCGTTCCCGACTTGGGCAGTATAGGGAGACTGAGCGAATTGGCAACCAAGACCTACCCCGCGAGGGTGTTGGTGGTGGATGACGAGAACGGCCCGCGGCAGGCGCTGCGGGTCCTGCTGAACGAGTATTACGAAGTGCGCACGGCGGACAACGTGCTGGCGGCGCTGCGCGTGTTGCAGGAGGAGCCGATCGACGTCATCGTGACGGACATCCGCATGCCCAACGGCACAGGGATCGACCTGCTCCGCGCGGTGCGGCAGATGAACGCCGACATCCAGGTGATCCTGCTGACCGGCTATGGGCAGCTTTCCACGGCGATGGAGGCCATGGAACATGGCGCCTTTGCCTATCTCGAAAAGCCCTTCGACCACCAGGTGATGCTGGAGAAAGTGCGCGCCTCGCTGGAGAAGCGCTACATCGAGAAAGAGCGCCGTTCGCTGGAACGCATCGCCATGGAAGCCAACCAGTTCGAGACCCTTGGGCACATCGTCAGCGGCGCCCTGCACGACCTGGGCACCCCGCTTTCCGTGCTGGGCTCGCACCTCGAAATCCTCATGGTGAAGCCCACCGAGGAGGAATTCTCCCGTCGCGTGCCCACCATGCGCGATCAGGTGCAGCACTGCAACGACCTCGTGCGCAACACCATGGGGCTCATCCGGCACCGGCCCGCCTCGTGCGACGTGGTCAGCCTCCAGGAAGTGGCGCGCGTGTGCATCAGCATTGCCCGGCCCCTGCTCACCACCAACCA
Organism: Candidatus Hydrogenedentota bacterium; assembly: GCA_046047315.1. Classification (GTDB taxonomy): domain Bacteria; phylum Hydrogenedentota; class Hydrogenedentia; order Hydrogenedentales; family JAEUWI01; genus WGMK01. The sequence continues at coordinate 3,705 of JBJOID010000259.1, forward strand.
GATCAAGGTGGACTGGGATCCCCACGCGGTCTGCGGCCCCATCGTGGCCGACATGGTGCAGGTGCGGCAGGCGGTGCTCAACCTCATGTACAACGCCGTGCAGGCGATGGAAGAACAGGAGCCGCCCAAAGTCATCCGCATCGAGGTCTACGAAGACGGCGATATGGCCTGCATCGCCATCGAGGATAACGGTCCCGGCGTGGCCGATCATCATCAGGCCCGCATCTTCGACGCGCTTTACAGCACCAAGGGCGACAAAGGCACGGGGCTCGGTCTGGCCGTGGTGCGCACCGTGGCCCTGCGCCACAATGGCAGCGTGCACCTCGAGCAGGATCCCGGCTCCGGCGCCCGCTTCGTCATGCGCTTCCCCCTCCACGTACCAACCTGATTAACCACAAGCCGGGCTGCGGCGTGTCTATCGGAAGAAACCGGCCGGGATGGGATGCCCGGCCGGTTTCTCGTTCTTTGCGGATTGCAATCCAGCGCTCAGGCCAGATCGAAGTGCAGGCGTTTTTCTGTCTTGACGGAGTTGAGGATGAGGCAGGAGGCGCCGGTCTTTTCGAGGAGGCGGCGAGCCTTTTCGGGGTTGTCGGCGCCGCGCAGGAGGATGTGCAGGTCGATGGCGGCCATCCACGGGTGTCCTTCCGCGTCGCGGTCGACCGTCAATTCGGCGCGCACGTTGAGCGTTTCGAAGGACATGCGGGAGCGTTCCGCCACGACCTTGAAGGTGGCGACGAAGCAGTTGCCTAGGGCGAGGGCGTAAAGTTCCTCGGGGGAGAAGCCGCCGCCGGGTCCGTCGAATTCGGGAGGAATGGCGCAGGCGAGGGTGGTTTGTGCGGGCCCATCGGTTTGCCAGGGGGTGTCGATGCCGGGCTGGGCGTGGGCGCGCACCACGTAGGTCTGGGGATAGGTTACCATCGCTGCTCCTCCGCGCGGCCCCGCGCCGCGTTCGCTGGGGGAGAACACGCTTGGGGCGTGCTTCATGCCCGGCACGCCGCAGGGGCAAGTTGGCGCGTTCCGGCGGGCGGGGCTATACTGCGCGGCAGTCGGCGTGCCGGGGATCTCCGGGGGCGCCAGACGCGTGTATCCACGGGCATATTGGAGCAGGACATGACGTACCGGATCAGGCTCTTGTTGCTGGGGGCTGCGGCCATCCCGGCGCTTTTCATTGCGGGCTGCGCGCCCACGCCGAACTTCACCGCGGACCCCACGGGGGGCACGCAACCGGTTAAGGTGTCCTTCGAGGACAAGAGCGCGACGCTGGGCTCGCTGCGCATCGACTATTCCGCGCTTGTGCCGATTTACGGGTGGGAGTGGGACTTTGGCGACGGGGTGGGCAGCACAACGCGCAACCCTTCGCATGAATACAAGATTGCCGGGGAGTACACCGTGAAGCTCACGGTCAGCAACATGTTCGGCACGGCGACGGTGACGAAGCCCAACCTGATCAAGGTGACAACACCGGCCTCGGGTCCGACCTCGCGCTTCAGCTTCACGGTGGACCCGGATAACAACCTGCGCCTGAGCTTCAAGGATGACAGCACGCCGGGCACGCGGCCCATCACCTCGTGGCTGTGGGATTTTGGCGACAACGCCACCAGCACGGAGCGCAACCCCACGCACACCTATGCGCGCGCGGGCATCTACACCGTGTCGCTCACGGTGCAGACGGTGGTTGGGGCGGACGAGGAGGAGAAGAGCGTGGCCGTGGCGCAGACGCTGCCCACCGCGGCCTTCCGCTCGCAGGCGGACGCGGCGAACACGCTAAGCATTTTCTTCACGGACGAGTCGACGGCGGGCACCCAGCCCATTACGAAGTGGGAATGGACCTTCGGCGACAGTACGTCGAGCACGGAGCAGAATCCACGCCACACTTATTCGGCGCCGGGGGATTATCAGGTGCGCCTGAAGGTGACCACGGCGGCGGGCGCGGACGATGAGACCAAGACGCTAACGGTGGTGGGGGCTGCCCCCGCGGCCGAGGGCGAATCGGGCGAAAGCCGTTAGCGTGCGGATGCGGCTTTTCGGCGCGGCGGTGGCCTTGGCGTTGGCCCTTGTGCCTGGGCTGACCGGGTGTTCCCCCGGGACCCGCAAGGCCGTGGTGGTGGTGTACAGTCCGCATGGTTCCGATGTGCTGCAGGATTACGAGGCGCGCTTTGAGGCGGCCTATCCCGACTGCGACATGCAGTGGCTGGACATGGGCGCACAGGAAGTGTACGCGCGCGTCCGGGCGGAGGCGGGGCGCCCCGCCTGCGACGTGTGGTGGGGCGCGCCCTCGACCATGCTGAGCCAGGCCGCCAGCGAGGATTTGCTGGAACCCTTTTCGCCCAGTTGGGCCGCCGCCGTGAAGCCGGAATACAAGGATGAACACGCGCGCTGGCACGCGACCTTTCTCTCGCCGCTGGCGATACTTTACAACACCCAGCATTACGCGGCAGATGCCGTGCCGCATACCTGGGACGACCTGTTGAAGCCGGAATGGAAAGGTAAGGTGAGCCTGCGCAAGCCGCTGGCCAGCGGCACCATGCGCACCTTTATCTCAGCCATGATCGCACGGGCGCAAAGTGAGGACGCGGGCGTGGCCTGGCTGGCGGAACTGCACGCCGGGACAAAGGATTACCTGGAGAATCCGAACCTGCTCTACGACCACATCAAGCGGAACCCGGAGCGGGTGAGCGTGTGGATACAGCCGGACATCGTGATGCAGCGCGACCGCAATGGCTATCCTTTCGGCTACCACATTCCACCGGAGACGCCGGTGCTTACGGACGGTATCGCCCTGGTGAAGAACGCACCGCACGCGGACTGGGCGCGCAAGTTCATTGAGTTTGTCACCAGCGAGGAGTCGCTGGTTCATCAGGCGGAGGCGTATGCCAAGATGCCCGCGCGTGACGACATCCCCCGGGAGTCGCTTCCGGAGTGGATGCGCGCCGTGTCGATCGACGCGATGCCCATCGACTGGGAAGAATTCGCCGCGAAGGAGGGCGCATGGTGCTCCCGCTGGGAGCGGGAAGTGTACGGCGGCGGACGATGAGTTCCGTGCGGCTGGAGCAGATCACGCGACGGTATCCCGAGGGGGGCGGCATATCGGCGTTTAGCTGCTCGATTGCGGATGGGGAGATCTTTGCCTTGCTGGGGCCCAGCGGCTGCGGCAAGACCACCACCCTGCGGGTGATTGCGGGCCTGGAGACGCCGGACTCCGGCAGGGTTTTCTTTGGCCACGACGACGTGACAGCCCAGCCGCCCGAGCGAAGGAATGCCGCCATGGTCTTCCAAAGCTATGCCTTATTTCCACACATGGATGTTTTCGAGAACGTGGCGTTTGGACTTCGGGCGCGCCGTGCTCCGCGCGCATCGATAGGGGCGCGCGTATCCGAAGCGCTGGGCTGGGTGCAGCTGGCGGGAATGGAGCGCCGCGCGGTGACCGAACTGAGCGGCGGCCAGCAGCAGCGCGTGGCGCTGGCGCGCGCCCTGGCGGTGCAGCCGCGCATCCTGCTGATGGATGAGCCGCTGAGCAACCTCGACGCGGAATTGCGCCACAGCACGCGCGAGCAAATCGCCGCCTTGCAGCAACGCTTGGGCACCACAATCATCTATGTGACGCACGATCAGGAAGAGGCGCTTTCTCTGGCGCATCGTATTGCGGTGCTGAAGGATGGCGAATGCCACCAGGTGGGCAGCCCATTGGAAGTGTTGAACCACCCGGCAACTGAATTTGTGCGCGGCTTTCTTGAACGTCAGCGCGCTTCCCGGTGAGGCCTCAGGCCAGGCGATCGAGGGCGCAATCGAGATAGGTAAAGCAATCTCCACGGGACATGCGCTGTGCCAACACGGCCGCCTCCATCAGGTGATAGTCGCCCCACAGGCAGGACTCACCCTGCGGCACATGCTTCCCTTCTGGGATGTAATCCCAGCAGTTGGGTCGGTGATAGACCGCATGAAGCAGCAAGCCTTGATGGGCGGGGTCGTCGCTCAAATAGGGTGGACTCAAGAGCGTGTCCAGTACTTGCAGGCCAGCCTGGGTATACCGTTCCTCGCCGAGGTGTTTGCCCAACCTTAGCAAGGCCTGCGCCGCGATGGCTGCCGCCGAGCTGTCCACGGGTTCATGGGGATTGTCTGGTTGCGACTTGGATTTGCGCCAATCGCCCAAGTGTAGCAGCCCCGGCGCGCCCGTATCCCAATAGGGAATGCCGTCCGCGGCGGTGTGCTCGAGGTAAAAATCGCAGGTGGCCCGAGCCATACGAAGCAGCTCCACTCCCACCTGATCCTGAAGTTCGCTCTCAAAACGTACCAACGTTTCCAGTTGTTCCGCCGCGCCCAGCATCACCCACGCAAGTCCTCGCGTCCAGGTGGAGAAGGGGGAGTAGCCTTGCTGGGTACTGGGGCAACGGTAGCGGCCGTCGGTGACATTGAAGATGCTCTCGTGCACGACGCGTACTGCTACATCGTAGTGGTCACGGCCTTCGCCGTAGTACACGTTGAACTTCGCCGTATTGAGCAGGTGCTCGGCGGCGCGTTGCAGGAGCGAGATGCGCGCGTCGTTTTCTCCCATCAACACATGGCCCAGCGCATGCGCCGCCGTCAGGATGCGGCAGCTCCGGATGGTATCGCTGAATAAGGAATGCGGACCGTTAAAGGAATGGATGAATCCCGTGTCGTCATGCAGCCGGGTCCAGCGCGCCGCCTGTACTGCGCCGCTCAACTTGATGGCCAGCGCGTATAGCGCCATCGCGTCAGCGCTCTCCGTCGTGCGGTCTTCCAGCGCGAGGCGGCGGAGATTGCCGTAGGTGCTAAGGTTGTTGAAGCCGTGGTCGTGCACGCCCACGTGGCTGATGTGGGGCGCCATGTAGGTCAGCGTGTTGTGGCGGGAAAGCCGCCAGAAATCCTCGTCGCCGGTCGCGTCGAATTGCAGGGCCTGGCAGCCAAACTGAAAGCCCTGCGTCCATTCGGTCCAGCCGCGTGAAGTATACGTACCCCGGACCGTAAACACGGGGGCGCCCTGCGCGGGGTCCCAGCTTTCTTGCAGCGAACGGATCTTTCCCGCGCTCAGCGCAAAGAAGGCCTCCAGCCTGGGAAGCAGCTTCGCCGCGTCGAGTCCGCCCTCGATAATCACGGCTGGATCAGGATCTTCAGCGAATCCACATCGGGATTTTTCTGCGTGTTGAAGGCCTCGTTGAAATCGCTCAACGGGAAGCGGTGGGTGATGATGGTCTCCCAGTCGATCAGGTCCGACTCCAGCAGTTCGAGCGCATCGAAATAATGCTGCCTTGCCGAGCCGCTCGCGCCATGCACGTTCAGCTCGCGGTAGTGGATGAGGTTCAGGTCCACCGGCTCCATCGGGTCATTCTTGGCAAAGCCCGCGAACACGCTCAGGTGGCCGCCCATGCCCAGCATCTGGATGCCTACGGGCACCAGCTCCTTGGCCGAGGCCGCCACGACCACGCCATCCGCGCCGCCCTTCGCGTTCTCCTTCACCCACTGCACGGGGTCATGCTCGCGCGTGTTCACCAGGTTGTCGAAGGGCAGGCCCAGCTTCTCGATCAGGTCCAGCCGGCCCTGCGAGCGGTTCATCAGCGTGATGGTCTTCGCGCCGCGCGCCCGCGCCACGAGCCCGTTCATCACCGCGATGATGCCGGCGCTCATGATGACCACGTGTTCCATCTCGTGCAGCGGCAGGTAGTCCATGCCGTTCACGCAGCAGCTCAACGGCTCGACCAGGGTGGCCACCGCATCGCTCATGGATTCGGGCACGGGAATCAGCAGTCCCTGTTCAACGCCTTCCTTCGGCATGATCATGTACTCGGCGAAGCCGCCGTTCCACTGGTAGCCAATCGCCTTGATGCCGCGCTCGCACAGGTTCTGCCGGTTGCGTTTGCACATCCTGCATTCCATGCAACCAACAATCGTCATCACCGCGTAGCGCTCGCCGACATGGACATCCTTCACGCCATCGCCCACCGCCTCGACAAAGCCCACCAGTTCGTGCCCAATCACGGGAACGTCCACGTGCTTCTCGCCACGCAGCACCCGCTGGTCCGTGCCACAAAGCGCACTCGTGCCCACGCGCAACAGTGCCTCCCCCGGACCCGGCGAGGGCAGTGGAATGTCCTGGACTTCAATGACGCCCGGGGCGGTGATAACGGCAGCTTTCATTGCTATCTCCAATACGCCTCATCAGGAAGGCTTTTCCCAATTACATGGGCTGTTTCGTTTTCTGGACCATAAGCGAGTAGTGGTCTGGTAATCCTGAGATTAGGTCCGGATTACACAGGGAGGCACCGTGTACTCTTTGGGAGCAGGGTTGCAAGATTATACGTCTCCACCCACGATGGTTGAAATCTCCATCAGATGGACTTTTTGGGGAGCGCTTCACCGGCTGAGCTGAGCTTGGTAGAGTCAACTAATGTTTTCACTTGGGGGTTTCGTCGCGGTATGCTGTCTCGCCGAAGGAGAGTCTAAGGTAAATGCCGGAATCGTGCGACAAGCGGAATCCCTCTCGAGCGATGCTGGACTTGAGCGTCGTGATTGCGTGCTATTGCGAGGAAGATACGGTCGAGGAATTGTACACTCGCCTTGCAAGCGCGCTTTACGATCTACCCAAGAGCATCGAGATTATCTATGTGAACGACGGCAGCACCGACTCCACCCTGGCAAAGTTGCTGGCGATACAGGCTTTGGATCCTCATGTGACCGTGATTGATCTGGTGCGGAACGCGGGCCAGTGGCCCGCAATGACGGCGGGGCTATGCGAAGCGCGCGGGCGTGCGATAGCCTTCTTGGACTCTGATTTGCAGTTGGATCCTGCTGACTTGCCCGCGCTCCTCTCCAAGTATGACGAAGGCTACGAATTGGTCAGCGGCCAGCGTTACCAGCGGCGGGATACCTTACTGAGGAAAACAATATCAAGGTTGGGCAACTTTTTACTACGGGGCGTTACCAAGGGGCAACTACATGACCTCGGCTGCGCAATGAAAGTCTTCGATGGCAACTACGTTCGGGCTTTCGATTTTGGTCCAATGATGCCTTTCCGCCCGCTGCAGGTGATAAGCGCAATGACCAAAGTGGCTGAGCTTCCGGTATCCCATCACGCCCGAGAATTCGGTAGCTCCAACTGGGGCAGCCGGGTTCTCATCAAGAACTTTAGTCTTGCCGCGCTCGACTTGCTTCAGGGTCGCATCCGGACACTCGGTATCAATACTGCCGCTATAGGCATTGGCATCGGTTTCGCGAGTCTGTTGCTTTCGCTTGCCTCCGCCCCATTCGCGGGAATTATGGGCTGGCTTTCTCTTTTTCTGTTTATCGTGGGACACTTGCTGATGATCTGGGATCAAGTGATTCTTGGCATGGTCACGCGCCGCGTGCAACCCGCTTATGTTGTGAAGCACATCCACCGGCGTGAGGGAAGCGGTCGTGATGAATAATATTACTCCCCCAGAAAGTGTTGTCCTGCTTGGCGCCGGCGGTCTGGTGCACATCATGTACTGGCATCTTCGTGCCGCATGGCCAAATACCAAGGTTGCCATCATTGATGAGTACATTGACAAGAACGAAGTCGATTTCGGGGAGACTCGAATCGGGATCATCAAGGACTGGAACCTTGACGAGGCGCGGTTAGCGGCCTTTGGAGACAGAAACGTTGGCTTCAAGCACTTTCTACTTGCTGTAACGGAGCCGAAGTACAAGAAATCGTTCGTCGAAAAGGCTTTGGCGAAGGGTCTTAAGCCGGCACCCACGCTGATACACCCGAGCGCGATTCTTGATGGCGCTGACATTCGAATTGGGGACGGCGGGTTCGTTGTGGCAGGAGCCATCATTCATCCTGCGGCGCGGCTGGAGGAATATGCAACGGTGACCACCCGCGCTGTTGTTGGGCATCATTGCCACATTGGCAAGTATGCCACGCTCAATCCCGGCGCCATTGCCCTTGGGTTTGTGACCTTGGGGGAAGGCGCGCAACTGGGAGCCGGAACCACTGTTAGAGGCTATCTTTCCATCGCCCCCTGGGTGACGACCGGAATGGGTGCCGCCGTGGCCAAGGATCTGGATGTTCCCGGCGGCGTTTACGTTGGCGTGCCTGCAAAGTTGCGCCAGCCTGCCCAGCCGGGCGAGGCTCGGGGTGACGCCTAGGAAGTTCAGACAATTGCTCTTCCTGCAAGAACGGCGCATATATCCGCCAATCGTTCGGTGCACTTGCGGGCAGCGTTACCAGCACTTATGCTAATGCGATGAATCACGACAGCCGTCCCCTAGAATCTCCTGTACCGAGTATTCCGTCCATCACCACTGGGCGGGGCCAACGTTGGTTAAGTGTGCTTGACGTTGTGTCCGTCGGTTATCTCATGCTGCCCACCCTGCTCTTCCTTCTTGGGTTTCTTCGCCCGATCTACGGATGGCCGTTCGCGGTCTTGATCTTGGTGGGTGGACTCCATGCATGCTATCGATACCATAAAGACCCCGCACTTCAATCGGATGAACACTTCTTCTGGTCATGGAAGCGTGTGCTGGGTACCCTCCTCCTCGTTTTCGCGGTACTGGCGTGCACCGGCCTCGGCGCGTTTACGTTTCAGTTTTTTGACTACAAGGCCTACGACAGCCTGCTGCTCGATTTCATGCAGCAGGAGTGGCCCCTCGCCTATGCTGAGGCGGGCCCGAACAATGAACCTCATCTACTCGTAATCTACGCTGCCTATTGGTTGGTTCCGGCCTACGTAGGAAAATTCATCGGATGGGTGGGGGCGTATTATTTCAATTATGTCTGGGCCTGCTTTGGCATCTTTCTGGCCGCACTCTGGTTCATGCGCATCGTAGGCAAGCTTCGCGTTTCGCTCGTGCTCATACTTCTTTTCTTCGGAGGCCTGGATATACTCGGTAGACTGCTTACCGAGGGATCACCCGGAGCGACAGGGACGTCATGGTACGACTTCCTCTCCGGCGCCTTCTGGTGGTCGGAAAGTCGGGGATGGCTGGATCACTGGGCCAGTGGCTTCATGCTTACGGACCCGCAGTACGCCGAGCCCGCAGGCGGAGTCTTTTTTCGATTCTATTCTTTGCTCTCGTTTCTCGTTGACGGGCCTTATCATGTCGTACCCGGCGCACTCATCTTTCTGATGATCGTACATGACCTCTGGCGTCGGCGTTCGTGCGCGCGTGTGCCGTTTCTCTGGAGCAACTTTCTTTTCTGCTCCCTTTTCTTCTCGATCGGTTCCCTGCCCTTCCTTGCCGTTGGAATTTGGGAGAATCGCGGCAAAGGGCTGATATCGCTCGCGAACCTTGCGGCCATGCCCACGCTGTTCGCATTGCTGGCCTACTTTGCGAGCGTGGAGCCAAGCGGGCGTGTGAGCGGATGGATATGGGAGTTTCAAGATCTCTCCCAGACTTGGTGGATATTACTCGTGCATTATGCGACCGAGTTTGGACCTTACTTTATCTGCCTGCCTCTTCTTCGAAAGCAGAACTGGCTGCCGCATCCCCTCTGGCTATTGGGCTGTCTCTGCTTCTTCTTGTTGGCGCCTTGGTATCGAATCGGGGTCTATAACGATTTTGCCTCGAAAATCATCCTCGCGGCGCAATTTGTCTTCATGCTGTGGATAGCGATAGGAATTTTCCGCGCAGAGACGAAGCCTGAGCGCTGGCGTGCAGGAGTGGCAGTGACGCTTCTCCTCATTGGGTCGTTGGCCCCACTGGGGGTAGTATTTCGCGCGCTGGACTTCGGGCTAAGCGGCACGCCTCCTCCTCTTCAACGGGTGCGACATTTCAATGAGATGGAGCCCAAGACGCTCATACTTCAGGGAAAAGGTAATCCGGAGAGTCTGTTTTGGAAACACCTGGCACGAGATGCCCGTTACCGTGATTCTTCGCCCATCTATACGACGCTGCGTTGGGACTTTGTTTCACCACAGGAACCGATCCATTATTGGATTTTCTTCGTCGAACCCGAAAAGTACAGCCAATCAGATTCAGGGCTGACCATCGTCACCAAAGGAAATCGCCCCATACTTCGAAGAGATGGGATGGAGCTCGAGACCGCAAAGGTGGGCAAGATACTTATTGATGTTGACATCGAGGTGGATGGTCAAGAGGCCGAAGATGCGGCCATCATTGCCCAGTGGGCGACGGACGAACAGGTTGCAGCCTCAGGTAGCGAGTGGCCTTTTCAGCGTTGGCATGCGAATCAGGCCTTCCCTGTCGTCAACATCGTGAGCACGAATTCCTACTGGAGAGGCAATGTCGCGCAAATGGCCTTTTATCTGCGTGTGCCCGAGGGAGACGAGCGAGAGTATGTGGTTACGATCCGAGAAATTGCGTTCATGGAACGATAACGTTGGGTGAGCAACTTGGCTGAATCATGCAGGCCATGATCTTTGGGTAAGTCGGTTGTGCCCTGGACGAGACATTGAACGAAATTTACACCATCCACCCATCCTGCTTGATACTGTCGTTCAATTTTCCAAAGGCGCGCTCGGCGCCTTCGGCTTCGAGTTCCTGCGCCACTTCGGTGGTCAGCGGCGGCAACATGCCCACGGCCTCGAACCAGAGATTTTTCTTCAATACATCGTTGCCGAAGTGCGCATCGGCCTGGTCGCTGGCGTAGCCGAAGTCCGCATAGCGCAGGGCGATGGTGTGTCCCACCATGATGCGCGCGCCGCGCAGCCAGCTTTCCTTAAAGGGCGCCAGCGCGGCTCCGTCGAGATCGTCGAACATGGGCTGTCCCAGCTTGTTCATCTCCGTGCCAATGTTGATGGGCATGTGGTAGCTGTCGGCCAGCTTCGAGAACTTCTCCAGCTCGGCGTACTTGCGCGCCTTTTCAGCTGGATCCTTCAGGTTCCAGTTGCGGTCGGGGATGATGTTCACCGCTTTAGCGCCCTTGGCGCGCATGCACTCCAGCAGCTCGCGGTCGGCGCTTTCCCCGGCGCTGGTGCCGTCCAGCCAGGTGTCCATGGGAATGGCCCCGCAGGACTGCACCCACGCGAAGAAATCCTCGACGGGCGGGAACGTTTCGCGCGAGGGCTGCACGTAGCCAATGCCCCCCTTCTTCGCCAGCTTGGCACGGATGAGTTCTTCCAGCGCGGGTCGGTTGTCCTTCAAGGCAACTAAATCATCGGCGGTCTTGCCGAGGATAGGCGACCAGTACGCGGCCCACATGGCCGAATCCGGGAATACTTCCAGCGAGCGGTTCAGGTAGGCCGACACCATGTGGCGCTCGGTTGGTGCGCCCGCCGGGGTAAGCGGCAGCACATCGCGCGCGTAGTCAACAGCGATGTTGGGCAACTTGGGATTGATGCGATCCATCAGCGCAATGTTGCGCTCCTGGGCGTGGTCACGCAGCCTCTGCAGGGTGACGGCCTGCGGGGAGCCCGGCGCGGGCACCCGGGCGAAGCCGGCTCCCATCACGTAGGTCACTCCCGGCTCGCCGGGAGAGTTAATCTCGCGATCCGCGAACTCATCCAGAAAGGCGCGTGTTTCTACGTGCACGGCGGTCCGCATTCCCAGCGCCGCACCAGCCGAGAGGAATTCCTCCAGTCCATCCAGCACGTCGAACTCGCACAGCCCCGCCGCGTACAGGCCATCCTCGTAAAGATCCCAAAGAATGCGAGACGGAGACCAGCCGAAGGCGTTGAAAGAGTAGAACGAGTGGCAGTGCATGTTGACGCTGTCACACAGGGGGGCGGCAGGCAAGTGCCGGTCAATCAGCACCTCCAAGGCCTTGCTGCGGGCGGTGGCATCAAAGCTGTTCAGTTCGGCTTCCCAATGAGCAACATCGCTCATGCGTGATACCTCGTTCGTTCAAAGCGGTGGGGAAAACAACATGATACCCCGAGAGCGGGCATCCGCGCCAGTGGTGCGGCGCGCGGGGGCGGACTGATACGATGGGCGCCATGGCCCTCTATCCTCGTGGCGTATTGCGGCGCGCGTATCGCGCGCTGGTACAGACTCCGGGCGTGCGGCATATCGTGTCGCGCGAACTGGCCCGCATGGGCGCGCGCGACTGGCAGGCCCACCTTGTGCGGCGCTTTGTCGAGGGGGATGCGGGCGCGGCCTACCGGATAACGGCTGCCCGTAAGCAGGCGCTGCTCACGGAGATTCAGGCGACTCTCAATTCGGTCGAGTCGGGCACACCCTTTTCCGTCCATGTATTGCTCGCCGAGGCCGTCCTATCCCTGCCAGCGGAGGCGGTGGGTGACGTGGTCGAGTGCGGCACCTGGAAGGGGGCGAGCGCCTGCACCCTTTCGCGGCTGTGTGCGTTGACGGGGCGCAGGCTCAAGGTTTGTGATTCCTTTGCCGGGCTTCCCGACGACGAAGGCCAACTCCACACCGGCTTGCACACCGGGGTCTATGGTTACTACCAGCAGGGCATGTTCGCCGGTCCGCGCCAGGAAGTGGAATCCAACCTAGAGGCGCACGGAGTCCCTGAGGTCTGCGACTTCGTGGAAGGTTACTTCAGCGAATCACTCGCTGCGCTGTGCGATCCCGTGGCCTTTGCCTTTCTGGACGTGGACCTTGAGTCGTCCATGCGCGACTGTCTGCGTCACCTGTGGCCCTTGCTGGTGGAGGGTGGCTACATCTACAGCGACGACGCAGGCGACCTCGCCGTCGTGAAGGTCTTCTTCGATGAGCCCTGGTGGCGTGAGCAACTTGGGTGCAGCGCGCCCGGATTCGTGGGGTCTGGATGCGGCCTGCCGCTGAGTCCCTCGTATTCCTCGGTGGGGTATGCTCGAAAGCTATCGGAATTCAACGAGGCCGACTGGCGGCGCGTACCTTTCCTGCGCTATCCGGACCAGCCGTCAATTAACGACTAAGTTCCAGGTAATCACCTGGATGGCGGCCTGTTGACCCAGCGCAAACCCAGGATGCAACGAGGGTGTCGGGTTGTACGTTGTGACCGCGACTGTGTGCACCCCTGCGCCGAGCGCGGCAAGGTCCAGATGAAGGCTCGCCTCCGTTTCATTCGGTTGGGTGTTGCCATCCACCTGCCACTCGATAATCTCGGGCCGGTGTTCCGGCTGTGTTGGCTCATGTAGTACCACCGAGAATGTGACGGGATCATCGGCGCTGGAGAGCATCAGGTTCTCAGAGGGATCCGGCACGGCTGAGGCCACGTTGCCCGAGCGCAACAGGATTTGCGCGATCAGGTTCTCGCGGCACACCCGGCAGAAGAGCGGTGTTTCCTGCAGGCCCGGTTCCACGTCGTCGTCGCTGCGCATGCGGCAACGCAACTCCGGCCGGTAGGCGCCCTTGCGGCGATACTTTGCTCCTTCGAACAAACCCACCACGGAGGGAAACGCGCCGGGCTCCGGCCACGCGATGCGTCCATAGAGCTTTCCATCCTGCGCCACGAAGTCCCCGTCGGGCTCGCAGGTCACCAGCGGTACGCAATCCTCCTCGAGCACTGGCGGCAGGGCGCACTGGCATTGCTGTTGGTCGTCGGCAAAGCAGGCAAAGTTCACGGCGTCGCCCAGCGTGCTGGGCAGGCAGGTGTCCGAACCGGAGTCCAAGAGCCAATGCCTCCAGGGGATGTCATCGAACAGGGGGACGTTCAGGTTCCGCGAGATGGCGTTCGGCGCATCCACGTCGTCGGGTGGATAACTCTCCGGCGGGTTGGTGCCGTGCCGGTACTCGTACTCATCGGAAAGCACACCAATGCCGTGGCCGAATTCGTGCAACGCCGTCATCTTTCGGCTGGGGGAGAAATTGCTATACACGATAAAGTCGGCGGTCTGGGTGCCGCTGCCATTGCCATTGGGTATCAGCACCACCTTGTCCCACGCGATGCCCGTGTTCGATGCCACGCGCGCGCAAAGCGCCTGGTCGTAGTTGAAGCCCACGCTCTTTCGCTCCATGCGCAGCGCCGTGTCGCGCTGCACCGGCGGCTCCACGCTCAGGTCGGTCGGGCGATTGTCCTCGGATACCAGGTCCACCCGGTAGATCTTCATGAAGGCGGCGAACTCCTGGAAGGGCTCTTGCGCCAGGAAGAAGTTCATCGAGTCGGCCACGGCTTCCGCATAGGGGATGTAGTGCACATTGCTTGCCGCGAACGGTGCGCGGGGATCGCCCAATTCTTCTTCCGGGAAGGCATCGCCCATGATAAGCAGCACAAAGGCGCGTTCGTCGGGTAGGGCGGGGTCTCCGTGGATGAGGCGCGCCGAGATGGGAATCGGGTCACCGGGCTCATCCGCCGGTCCGCAGTCGAGTCCCTTCTCTACCTGCTTGCCACGCAGCGGATACAGCGTGATGGGAGCCAGCGTGGGGGAGGGCAGGTAGTCGATACGTTCGATGCCACCCGATATCGGCACCGTAATCGAGATCTCCGCCGTGGAATTGATCTCGAAGTCACCCACGCTCACACCATCCGGCGCATCGACGCCGCAACTGGTTGTTTCCAGTCCAAAGCGGAGCGGCGCGATGATCTCATTTCTTGAACTATCGCGAACCCGAATCCTGGGCTCATCGTCGAGCCCTTGTTTAGGCGCTGGCGTGGGCCCCTCGAACTCGGTCAAGGATTCAAGCGTCACTTCGCCGTCGTCGTAACCCAGCGTGATGCGCGCACTCATCGGGTTTGCGCCCTTGGTATTCGTCGCCGTAAGGCCGGGACGCCAAACGTATGCGCCCCGGGCGTCGATCGCGTCGAGCAATCCATCCGATGACTCGCCTAACGGATTGAAGGAAAGATTGATGCGGTCCCATTGGCCGCCGCCGCCATCGAGATTCAGGTTGGCCGCGAGTGGTTCAATGTCTTCGATGGCATTGCGTCCGAGCCACAGCAGCCGCAACGATGGGAGATGGCGAAGCGGCTCGACGCTGGCGATGTCGTTGTCGTGCAGGTTCAGGTGGACGATACGGTCCAGATGCGACAAGGCATCGAGGTCGGAAACACAGTTGCCATGCAGGTCCAGCGCTTCGAGGGATACGGCATACTCCAAGCCCGTCAGGTCGGCGATCCCCGAGGTGGCCGCAACAAGTTCGGTGAACCCGGCGTCCGCAAGGTCGGCGGGCAAGAGGTCGCCGTTTGGCTTACCGATGGCCTCGCGCACGGCCGACTCTAGGTTTGCATCAGGAAAGGTCACGGCGTTCTCGCAAATCGAGAATACCCGGCGTGTTCGCACGGCGACGTTCCCTGCCAGGTCGCTCACGGTGTAGGTCACGGTCTTGATGCCCGGTTCCAATAAGGTGACCTCCGAGCTATCCACCAGTACCTGTCCGGTCAGGTTGCCGTCTTCCGCATCGCTCGCCGTAAAGCCGGGTTCGGTATAGTCCTCGCCGCAGGGTACAGCCACCGTCAATGGCGTGGCGAGGGAAATCACAGGAGGCGTTATGTCGGACTCACCCGGGCACTCGGGGTCTCCCTGCCCCGGACAATAGCCGTCTTCTCCCAGCGGCGCTGGGCAACACCGATAACTGCCCGTGTTGTAAAGCTGCAGCAGACGCAGCAACTCCGAAAGCGACAGCATCCAATCCTGCGGCGCATAGTCGCTATCGTGCGGCGCACACTCCTGCGCCCCCGCGCCCGGGGCGAATCCATCTTCGGCGAGGGCATCACAGTGGTATACATCCGCATTGAACAACTGCACCACCCGGAGTGCTTCACCCAGCGAGATTACTCCGAAAGGCTCCGTGGTGTCTGCGCTGTGCCGGGCCTCCGCCGCATGCGGGCAGGCCAGCAGCAATAGCGCCAAAACCGTGCATGGGATGTGTCGCATGGCGTGACAACCTTTCCCTTAGCTTCCCCGCCTAGAATACGTTCCTTCGCTTACTGGACGCGAACGCCATCCCTGCGGTTAGAATGCTCCGGGATAGCTGGAAACATTCGCATGCGCTTTGTGCTCTACAACATACGCTACGGCACCGGGGCCGGCATTGGGTATCACCTGCCCCTGCCCTACAGTGGGGTGCTGCGCCCCAGCCAGCGCAACTTCGACCGCATCACCGAGTTCATGCGCGGCCTGCAGCCTGATGTGATTGGGTTGGTGGAGGTGGACCACGGATCTTACCGCACCCAGCGGCGCGACCAGGCCGAGCAACTGGCCCAGGCCCTGGGCTATGCCCACGTCTACGAGACCAAGTACGCGCACGCCAGCCTTGTGCGAAACCTGCCGGTGCTCAACCGACAGGGCAATGCCTTCATCACCAACCAGAACATACATGCCCAGGGTTTCCACTGGTTCAACGAGGGCGTGAAACGTCTCGTGATCGAACTGGAACTCGATTCCTGCGTTTTGTTTCTGGTTCACCTTTCGCTGAAATACAGGCACCGACAGTACCAGCTGAACCAGCTTTACAAGCTGTTCGCGGAGAGCAGCAAGCCCGTCATTGTCGCGGGTGACTTCAACGCTTTTTGGGGAGACCGCGAGTTGGAGCTCTTCCTCGCGGCCTCGGGGCTGGTCAACGCCAACAAGAAGGGGTTGCCAACCTGGCCGGCCGACAACCCCATACGGCAACTGGATTTCGTGCTGCACAGCCCGCAACTCGAAGTAACCCACTTCGAAGTGCCACGCGTCAGCTTCAGCGATCACCTTCCCATCGTGTGCGATTTCAACATCGACGCCGCCTGATTCGAGCACTCAGACCAGCGTCACCCCTTCTAAGTCGGAGGGAATGTCACGCTCGAGATACTTCAACGCGGTCGTCGAGATGTCGAGAATATTCGGCTTTGGCGCCTCGATCGCCTTGTTGCAGAAGAGGATGCCCGGGCACCACGCCATGTCCGCGGCCGCGTGTTCGCCGCTCCACTTGTCATCGTTCGCCTCGAACCATCCTTCCACCACCGCGCCGCGCGCCGAACTCTTTGCCAGCTGGTAATAGCGATTGAAGCCGAAACTGATGTCCGGCGCCTCGTTCATTGCCTCGCCCTTATAGTCGTCTCGCGTGTACACGTTGGTGAAAATCTTGTCCCCGGTCTTTTCATCCTTAAGCTCTAGCAGCTTGTCACGGATCTGGCCGATGATGTTCTTGGCCTGGTCTGGCTCCACGCTTCCTCCAGTCTCGCGTCCCTTCACGTTGAGATAAAGCGAACTCACCCCGATGCTGTAAGCCTGCGTCTTGGCCCAGTCGATCCCGCCAAGGAATCCCGCCTCGGCCCGCGCCGGGTCGTTCACCGTCAGGAAGCCCTGATCGCGAAGCCACGTGTTTGCGTTGAATCCCGTGCGCCACGATTCGAAGCCGTGATCGGAGATCACCATCAGCAGGTCGTCCGCCGTGAGGCGCGTCATCACATTGCCCACGATGCGGTCCATGATCTTGTAGTTGTTTTCCACCGCCCGTACGTACTTCTCCGGCGCGCCCTCCACATAGAGCGGATGCTTCGGATCACGGTAGCGCCAAAACATGTGTCCCATGCGGTCCGGGGCTTCCCATACGGAAATGAGCAGATCGAAGTCGCCACGATCGATCTCGTCCACCGTCAGCGTTTCACGCCAAGCCATCGTCTGCTCCACATCCGCGAGGAAGGCGTCCTCGTCGAGTCCGCCCTGCCGCAAGGCGTGCGTGTCGTAGGACCATCCAATGGTCTTGAAAAGCCCGTAGCGCTCATGCAGTTCCTGCGCATAGTCGGCTGGCTCCGTAAAGGGCACGTAGGGGTGTTGCGGGTGTAACTGCTGGGTGCTCATGTAAATCCGCACCTGCTGTCCAATCTCCTGCGCATAGAATCGGGCGATCGCGTAGACCGTGTAGGTGGGGGAAAAGGCGTAGCTGAACTCCATCCAGTCCGACCATTGCCCCGGCGCAAGGTCCAGACTCTTGCCGTTGACTGTCACCTTGCACACGCCCGACTTGCGATCGGCCTCGATGCGGAGCTTGGTCTTCACGTAGGCGCGCGGGTCGCGGAACTCGTAACGGTTGTCGCGCGGGCCTTCGATCTCCACCTCGCTCACATCGCTCCCGTCAAAGGCAAGGGCAATGCGCTTGCCGCCCGCCAGGCGCTCCTTCAACTGATCCGGGGTGAAGCCGTCCGAGAGGCTGGTGAAGGTGCTCGTCGTGCCGCGCAGGTCGGGTACGCCCAAGCCGCAAAGCATTCGGCTCTGCTTCATGTCGTCGCCGGGAAAGCAGAAAGGCACGTTCAGCACCTTGCACTTCATTCCCTGGTCGTCGGCGACCTTCCAAAAAGCGTCGCCCTTGCGGTAGCTGATGGCGTCCGCGGGCTTGGTCAGCTTGCCCTCCGCGTCCACTTCGGAGGCGATGAGCTTGCCGGTGCCCACCATCGGCGTCGGTCCCTGCGGACCCCGGGGATCACGACGAATGAAGTCGAAGATGTTATGCCCGCCGGGATTCTTCGAGGTGGTGAAGGAGGTCCAAGCCACCGGCGATTGGGGCGGGATGGTGCTGTACAGCTCCTTGAAGACGCCCTGCGATTCGAGCTTGGCCAGGTTGGGAAGCTCGCCCTTGGCGATCATTTCCCGCACGATGCTGGGCTCAACGCCGTCGAATCCAAGGATGATGGCGCGCTTCGCCGGCTGGCCAAAGGCCCGCCGTACTGGGAGCAGCGTTCCAGCGGCGGCCGCCGCGCCTCCCGCAAGAAATCCGCGGCGGGTGATGCGATGCTTCATGGGTTGCGTCCTCTCGAGTTTCGGGGCATGTTCAATACAACGCGCGCTAGCCCGCGATCGAAATACACCCGTTTCAATTATGCGTGCGGGTACCGGGCCTGTCGCAGCCTCTATCCCGCCGTTTGGCGAAAAGTTCACCGTCGGTTGTTTATCTGCTCTGCCTAAAATCTAATACCGCTGCTTCGGCTTACCCCGGCGGAAGTTCATGATGTCCCCCGCCCGTTTCAAGAGGATGCCGGTAAGC
Source organism: Candidatus Hydrogenedentota bacterium (assembly GCA_046047315.1). Classification (GTDB taxonomy): domain Bacteria; phylum Hydrogenedentota; class Hydrogenedentia; order Hydrogenedentales; family JAEUWI01; genus WGMK01. Next base: position 22,485 of record JBJOID010000259.1, read on the forward strand.
GGCGGCATCTGGGGATCTGGGATCTCGCCCCGGATTTCCAGGGCGCCAATCCAGTTCAGCAGCTCGCTCGTGGCCGGTGGCTTCTCGAAACCGCGCTGGCGCAACTCATAGAAAATGGCGATGGCCGCCTCGATCAGCTTGGGGTTCGTCTTCGGGTAGTGCAGGTCCACGATCTTGCGCATGTCTTCCGGGCTGGGGAAGGCGATGTGGTGGCAGTAGCAGCGGCGCAGGAAGGGGTCCGACAGTTCACGCTTGGCGTTCGAGGTGATGAAGATGACCGGCTTGATGCTCGCCTTGATCGTCTCGTTGATTTCGCGAATCGTGAAGGAATTCTCCTCGAGGATGTCGAGCAGGTTGTCCTGCACATCGCTTTCGGTCTTATCGATTTCGTCGAGCAGCAGCACCACCTTTTTCCCCGCCCGGAATGCGCGGCCAATCGGGCCCCAGATGATGTAGTCGTAAAAATTGTCCACCTGACGTCCCGTGTCGCCGCTGCCGAAGCGGGCGTCGTTCAGGCGCAGCACGGTGTCCTGCGTGTAGCAGGCTTCCTCGCCCTTGATGGTGCTCTTGCACCGCAGGATCTCAATGTCCATGCCGAGGGCGGTGGCCGCCTGCATGGCCAGCTGGGTCTTGCCGGTGCCCGCCTCTCCCGTCAATAACAGGGGCTTCTCCATCATCAGCGCAATGTTGACGATGCTTTTCAATTCCGGATCGAGGTAGTACTTGTCGGTTCCCTCAAACTGGGGCTGGATCATTCCCGTTTCCTTCCGTCATCGTCCGCATCGCCTCGATGGCGCGCCGCACGAATTCCTGTTCACTCGGGTAGGTCATCGCGGCCAGCGCCTCTACGGGCGACAGCCATTGGGCCTCGAAAAGCGCTTCCTCCGCGCTCATCGGTTGCGGCGGACGCCGGGTCTCGTCGCTCAGCCGCATCAGGAAATAGCGCTCGTCGCGCACATGATGCCGGCCCTTGAACTCATATTCGCTGGTGTAGCTACCGAGATCGGCGACGATATCCACGCCGCCGTAGCCACTCTCCTCCATCACCTCGCGCCAGGCCGCGGCCTCGTGCGATTCGCCCGGGTCGAGGTGTCCCTTGGGCAACCGCACCTCATGGCGCATGGCTCCCTCGCGCTCGATATCGCGCACCAAGGTGAGCAGTTCACCCCGGGCGTTGAACACAACCCCGCCCGCCGTCTCGTGGCGCTTGGGCTCCGCGCTCAAATCACCGCGTCCTCGCCCTTGCGGGCTTGTTGGATCTTGTGCACTTTCCCCTTGGTCAGGCAGCGCAGCAGCCAACGATAAAAACCCGGGAAACGCTGTCCGATGAACACGCCTATCTTGCCGTGGTTCGTGACCACGTACAGCGGCTTTCGTCGATGGATGGCGCGCACCATGTGGCGCGCGGCCGTCGCCGACGGC
>JBJOID010000260.1:0-6090 GCA_046047315.1 Candidatus Hydrogenedentota bacterium
GCCGAGATCAGTCGTTCGCTGGAAATCCCCACCATTGGCATTGGTGCCGGGGCGGAGTGCGACGGGCAGGTGCTGGTATTGCATGACATGCTGGGCTGGGGACAGACCCGCTTCACCAAGACCTTTGGCAATGTGCGCGGCGAGATGGAAAAGGCCATGGCGTCGTACATCTCGGAAGTGCGCGGGGCGAGTTTCCCGGCAGCGGAGCACACCTACGCATGAAGGTCATCCGCACGCCTGTAGAAATGCGGGACTGGGCGCTGGCCCGACGCGCCGCTGGCGAGACCATTGGTTTCGCGCCCACCATGGGCGCGCTGCACGAGGGTCATGCCAGCCTGATGCGGGCTGCCCGTGAACAAAACAGCCAGGCGGTGCTGAGCATATTCGTGAACCCGGCGCAGTTCGCGCCGCACGAGGACTTGGACCAGTATCCCCGCACATGGGACACCGACCAGGCCATGGCCGTCAAAACCGGTATGGACGTGATTTACGCACCCCTGGCCAGCGCCATGTACCCGGCAGACTATTCGACCTACGTGACGGTGGAGGGAGTGAGCACCGGACTTTGCAGCATCACCCGCCCCCATTTCTTCCGGGGCGTGGCCACGGTGGTGGCGAAACTGTTCAACGCCGTGCTGCCGCACCGGGCCTACTTTGGACAAAAAGACGCTCAACAATGCGCGGTGATCCGGCGCATGGCACGCGACCTCGACATGGGCGTCGAAATCATCGAGATGCCCATCGTGCGCGAGGCCGACGGACTGGCAATGAGCAGCCGCAACGCCTATCTTTCCGACGAGGATCGCCTGCGGGCGCTCTGCCTCTCCCGCGCGTTGCGGGCCGCCGAGGAGCGGATGCGGGCAGGTGAACGCAGCGCGGCCGCCATACGCGCGGTCGCCACCGAATATTTGCAGCCCGCCGACCGTATTGACTATGTGGAACTGGTGGACGCCGAATCGATGGCGCCCGTGGACGAAGTGAACGCCCCCGTGACCCTGGCTGTGGCGGCCTTTGTTGGCACGACCCGGCTCATTGATAACCTGAAATTTGTACCCACAGGCGGAGACCCGAAAGGGCAACGACCCATGGAGAAAGCACAATGCAGTTGAGAATGTTCAAGAGCAAGATTCACCGCGCCACGATTACGCAGGCGGACCTGCACTACAAGGGCAGCTGCACACTCGACCCGAATCTCATCGAGGCGGCGGGAATGTTGCCCTATGAGGAAATCCACGTCCTCAACATCAACACCGGCGCGCGCTTCACCACGTACATCATCGAGGGCGAGCGCGGAAAGGGCGAGTGTTGCCTGAACGGCGCGGCCGCCCGCCTCGGGCAACCGGGCGATCTGGTCATCATTCTCACCTACGCCCAGATGGACGCCGCCGAAGCGCGGGTACATCAGCCTACCGTGGTCCACGTGGACGAGAAGAACCAGATCACGGAAACGGTGAAGGGCGACCTCGCGGGCATCGACGAATACGCCATCCGGCGCATTGCCTGAAACACGGCCTGAAATCGCAGCGGGCGGTGAGCGCGGCTATTTCTGCTTGCGCACGCCGTACCACTGCGAGCCGCCGTGGTCGAGGTGGAGCACGTAGCAACCGTCGAGCCGATGCTCCTTTCCGTACTTGGCAAGCACGCGCTGGGAGAAATCCCAGTCGGAGCCCTCGAAGTGATCGGCCATGCTGTACGGAAACTCCAGCAGCACTTCGCGCCGCACAATCTGGCAAAAGCCGACGGGCACGCCACCGGCTTCCTGATGCCACAGTTCGCCGGGTCCATCGAGGAGGGATTGGAATTCCTCCCAGGGACGCCGCTCGCCGAGGAGTATCTGCGCGGTGGTCTCCGGCGTAAGCATCTTGCGCCCATCGGGCGCGACGAAACGGGCTTCGGGCGGAGCGGCGTCGAGCCGCGCGAAGAAATCCACGGGCACGACGATATCCGAATCGAAGAGCGTAACCCATTTGCCCGAGGCCATGCGGGCGGCTTCGTTCACCATCAGTCCGCGTGAGCGCGCATGCCGCTCGCTGAAGGTGCAACGCACAATGCGCAGCCGAGGAAAGGCCGTCTCGATGCTGTCCAGCACATCGTCGTTGCTATCGAGACCGGGCACATAGCTGACGATGACCTCGATGCGCCCCAGGTCGTAGTCGACCTGGTGGGCGATGCCAAGCAGCAGCGCCTGTAAACGGCGGCTGTAACGGGTGCTGGGCACAATCACGCTGTGGACGATGCCGCTAAGATCGGGCGTGGACAGCTCGCTATCGAGCCATAGCTGAGGCGCCTGCGTCTGGATGTGCCCGTCCACGTTCCAGATACTGATTCGGGGTTCGAGCACGCCGCCCAGCTTTTCCGGCACGCGGAAGAGACCGGTGAATTCCGTGGGGCGCACGGGCTGGCCATCGCGCAGCAACACGAAACGGCCATCGCGCCGCACGTGCAGCGCCACATGATGCGAGGGCCCTATCATCGGGCAGAGCAGGTGGACATGCCCGCCGAAGGTAAAGCCGACATGGTCGGCTATCCCCCCACCAAAGGTGACCCCCACGGTGAAGGGAGGCTCGACGCGGGCCAGCGGCGTGCTTTGCATGGGGTCCGTTGTCAACGACCACCAGCGCACCGCGCCCACCAAGCGGTCGGTCCAGTGCCCCTCGATATCGTATTCGTCATAGCGCAGCACCTTCGTGGGTGGCACCCCGTCGACAATCGATTGCGCCTCGGCCGCCAGGGGCACCAGCGCGTCCATGGCCGCGCGGCGCTGCGCGTCCACCGCATCGAAATACTTGCGCTGCCCACGATTGAAATGCAGCGGGGAAGTCATCTCCTCTCCCCCATGCGGCGTAAGCGCCACGCCAGGGTAGAGCGCGCGCAGGGGCGGGGCGGCATGGTCGCAATGCTTGCGGAGCGCGCACTCGGCGCAGGCGGGCCCAAGCGTGCGGCGCGCATCGAGATCGACAGCGGCCAATGCGGCTTCGTAGGCTTGTGCGTTCTCCGGCAGGGGCGTGCCCGCCCGGGCGCGGCGCGGCCATTTACGCCGCACCTTGTTGATCAGCCAAAGCCGGGCATGCAGGGTGGGATGGCTGATGATGCGCGGAAACGCGGCGCGGTCGATGATGTGGTAGAAATTCGACTGGGCGGACAACTGATGCTCAATCGCGGCGGCCATACCCGAAGGACGGCAGGCATAGAGCGTCTTGGCAAGGTCGTGGCTGTCGTGCAGGTACTGCTGATGATGCAGGTAGTACTGGTAACCCGTGAGCGTCTCGGGCCACAACTCCCGGGGAACGAGGCAAAAGGGCAGGCCAACCACGTTCACCTCGACGCCGGTGTCCTTAAGGCGGCCAGCAAGCGAAGTAAGCGCGGCGATTCTAGCGGCGGACTCGCCGCGCGGGCAGGGCCGCGTTGGCACGAACGGATCGCTCGCCGCCACGTTGACGCTGGTTATGCGTCCCTCACCCGCCGCCGTGAGCAGAGCATCCACGGCATCGCCAGACAATGCCGCAGTCACCTGCACCCGCAGGGGAAGGCGGACCGTGGCGCAGGAGGCAAGCGTTTCCTCCAAGGCGGCACGCGTGAAATGCTTCGGAGCGAAGAACACATCCAAGGCGCGGGCCTCGGCGTAATCGGCCGCATGGCTGCTCGACAGGGGCATGCGCAAGCGGAGGGAGCAGGACAGCCCCTCGGAATCGGCGTGGCGCAGCAGTTCCATCACCGCCTCGTGCGGCAGATGCTCTATCAACAGGTCCACCTTCTGCGCCTTGTAGCCCACGTTGCAGACGCGCAGCCACTGCTTGAGGGCGGTCAAGGGGAACAGGCGGCCCTTACTGTTGGCGCAGCAAACAAGCGCGCGAACGGGGGGCAGACGATCTTCAGTGCAATCCATGGCTTCTCGCATCACTCCGGAATGACCCGGATGATCGCAGAGAGCAGCGGATGGTTGCCAGCCTGGAAATGCAGGGCCTCGGCGCCGGGGGCCCGCCGCAGCCACTGGGCCACACGAAGCGCCTGGCCCGCGCCGGTGTTCAGCGCAGCGGGAAGGGCTTCCGGCGCGCCCTCCGGCTGTACCCATTCCAGCGCGGGCACATCGCTGCCGCTCAAGCGCAGCCAGCGGGAGCGGTGATACTCCGAGGGCAATGGCTGCCAAGATTGTCCGGCAGTAAAATCGGGGTAGCTCCCCCGCTCCGTCTCGGTTGTCCAAGTCGTGAATCCGGATGGGAGCAGCAGGGAGAAGTTGCACTCCTGCAGAGCGACCGGCGCACTGGCTTCGAGGTCAACGTCCAGCCGCAGTCCCCCCCCCTCGGCGCGCAAGGTCCAGTGCAACGTCAACGGCAGGCGGCCGGAACGGCTGGCCATGCGCAGTGCGCCGTGCTCCTCCTGCGGTGCGCACGAGGCGAGAAAGGTGCTGTTCGTCCAGAGATCGCCCACGCAGATCAGCGCCTGAATCTCAGCCGTCACGCGGCCGTCGCACGATTCGAGGGCCAAGCGTCCCCTGCCAAGACGGCCACGCAAGCCTCCCCCCTCGCAGAGACGCGCGCCGGAAAGGTGCCGGGACTGCTCCCGCGCGACGGCGCCATTGAGCGATAGGTCGAAAGTTGCGGTGCCGAGCACGCGACGCTCCCCCGCTTCCATCCGCTGTTGCGGCGCAGGCGGACGATGATGCCAGTAAAGGCGGCGCAGGCCCGAGAGATAATCACCATGCATGAGGTGCAGGTAGGTGTCCGCTTCTGGGGCGAGAGTGATGCCCAGCGCCGCGCCCTGTGCGGGGTCGGCGCCGAACACGGTCACGTTCCGGCTGACTGAATCGGGCATGGCCGCGGGCTCAGGCTGCGACTGCGCAGGGACCAGCGGGGCTGTCTCGACAATCTCGCCATCAAACGACCAGCGGTCAAGCGCGTCGGGCAGGGGTATCGAGAGCGACAGGGCTTCGAGCGGGAAGGCATGCTCCGCGGTAACCCAACAGGACAAGGTGGCCTTGCCGTCCACCAGCGCGCACTCCATGCCCATGCGGCAGGGCAGGCGGGGATGCTGCCCCTCGGCAACGAAGCGCGACGCGTCGGACGAAAGGACGCGCCAATCCGCGGCGGGAGAGAGATGGTGCTGCCCCATACTCTGCACTTCGAGCAGCACCCCTTCCGGCGCGGTGATCTCCTCCGCTTCCCTGAACAGGCTCAGCTTGCCGTTGCTGAAGAGGGCCTCGCGCCCTTCCTGCTCCAGCCGGTGCGTGCCTGCCGCATTGCCCACCTGGCGCAGGTAATAGGCAAAGGTGCGCTGCGGTGAACCGCGATCCAGCAGCTTGCCCCGGTTCAACAGGACCACGCGCTCGCAGACGGTGTTCACGATTCCAAGGTCATGCGAAACGAAAAGGATGGTCTTGCCCGCCTCGCGCAGCTCGCCCATCTTGCTGCGGCATTTGCGCTGGAACTCCTCATCCCCCACGGCGAGGACTTCGTCGACCAGAAAGATGTCGGGGTTGATGTGGGCCGCCACGGAGAAAGCGATGCGCACGTACATGCCGCTGCTGTATGTGTCGACCGGCTTGTCGATGAACGGCGCGATCCCCGAGAAAGCGATGATGTCGTCCAGCACGCGATCCACTTCCTGCCGGCGCAGGCCATAGATGCTGGCGTTGAGGTAGATGTTCTCGCGACCCGTGAGCATGGGGTGGAAACCGGCACCGAGTTCCAGCAGCGACGCCACGCGGCCGTGCACTTCCACCTCGCCACTCGTGGGCAGCGTGACCCCGGCGAGCAGCTTGAGCAGCGTGCTCTTACCTGAGCCATTGCTGCCAATGATGCCGACGCTCTCCCCCGCTTCCAGCTCGAGCGAGACGCCGTCGAGCGCGGCGAAACCGCCCTGCCCTTCCCGGCGCAGCCACGACATAAGGCCGCCGCGACCGAAGAAGACGCGCGGGCCCTGCCGCTCCGGGTAGACCTTGGTGACGTTGCTGGCGCGAAGAATGGCCATTAGAGGTGGTCCGACAAGGTGGGGGCCGCGCGGCGAAACACGGCGACTCCCGCGAGCACGCTCAACATCGATGCCAACGCGGGCCATGCCACCATTGCTGGCGACATGGGATGCCCAAAGAGG
>JBJOID010000261.1:0-20495 GCA_046047315.1 Candidatus Hydrogenedentota bacterium
ATGAACTGCTCGACGCGCCCGCGCTCGAACTCGACCCGCGCCCGCGCCCGCTGCACCCGCGCCTCGGCGTCCTTGATGAGCCTGCGCGTCTGCTCCGGGGGCACGCCGTCCTCGCGCAGCATGCGCTGGGCGCCCTCCTGTTTCTTGCGGGCCTCGTCGCGCTCGGCCAGGGCGTCCCGCAGCGCGCCGAGGCGCGCCTGCAAGGCGGTCGCGCCGTCCTGCTCGTCCACGGGAAAACCGAACTCCGCGCTGCTGACCGGAATCTCCTCGTAGGGCAGGTCGAGATAGCCGCCCGCGAGGAAGGGGTCGTGCGTGTGGAGCCAGCCCGCGAGGTTGACGCGGCGCTTCTCGAGGCGGTCGCGCCGCAGCCGCAGGGGCGTGGCGGTCTCGATGTATTGCGCGAAGTTGAGGTCGCCCACGCGCAGGGCCAGGGTGGCGCGGGCGATGCGCTCGCGCGTCTCGCTCAATTGGTCGGTGAGTTCATGCATCCGCTGGCGCAACTGTTCGTCCAGCTCGGCGCGGGCATTCCGCACCAGGGCGCGATAGCCCATCAGCGCGGTCTTCTCGCGGGCGCGCTCGGTGTCCTGCACCGCCTCGCGCAGATCCGTCAGCCGCTCGGATATCCGGTGCTCGTAGCTGTTCAGCACCTGAAGCTGGCGCAACGGATCAACCGGCACGGCGCGCTCGTGCTTTTCCTCGTCGCCGAGCAGCAGGTCCTGATCCAGCGCGGGGTCCGGGGTAAGCCCGGCGGCCGGGTCACTCGCGGCGGCGCGGCGGCTGTCCATCGGCTGCGACTTGCGCAGGAATTCCGGGTGGTCGCGCAGGTAAAACTCGGTGGCGCCCGCGGGCACCTCGTCGAGCCGGGGAATGCGAATCTTCTGGCGGCAGGCCACGCACTTGCCCGGCCTGCCGTACATCGACGCCGAGACCTTCATCTTCTGGCCGCAGAGGCAGTAGATTCGGAGTTCCGGCCGCAGCTTTGTCTTCGGTTCGCCCATGGGCGCAGTCATCCCCGCCCACACTATACCCTATCGCCGCGGCAGGGCAAAGAAACCCATCCCGCGACATGGGGCGCTTTGCCGTGTTACGCTGCGGGCAGGAGCAACCGATGGCCGCGATAGAAGTCCTTCCGCTTTTTCCCCTGCAACTTGTCCTGTTTCCCGGTGAATACCTCAAGCTGCATATCTTCGAACCGCGCTACAAGCAACTGATGGCGGACTGCCTTGAGGGCAAGACGGCCTTCGGCATTCCCTGCTACCACGACCAGCGCGTGGCGGAGTTTGGCACCGAGGCGGAGGTGACGGATGTGTACCGAACCTACGACAACGGGGAGATGGATATCCGCGTGCGGGGCCGGCGGGTGTTTCACCTCGACCGTTTCTTTCGGCAGCTGCCGGGAAAGCTCTATTCGGGCGGCGAAGTGAGCTGGGTGTCGGATGCGCCACTGGAAGCCACCGGCATGGAAGACGAAATCTGGGAGCGTTTCGAACGGCTGCATGCGCTGCTGGGCCTGGGTCACCGCCGCGAGCGCAGCGCCGAGGGCAGCCTGGCCTTCGCCATCGGCCATGAGCTGGGACTCAACCTCCCCGCGAAGCTGGAGCTGCTGGCCGAGACCTCCGAGCCGGCCCGTCAGCGGCAGGTGCTGGCGCACCTCAAGGCCGCCTGCGCCATGCTCGAGGCTCTGGCCGAAACCAAGCAGCGCATCCAGGGCAACGGCCAGTTTCACCGCTTCCCCACCGTGGAACTGTAGCGGCCGGAGCCGCGGCCGCGTCGATTAGGAACAGCGGCGTTTGCCTGCGGCCGCGCAGTCGAAGCGGCGCGACAACTCGCGCAGCCAGTCCACGTCGCCCGAGGGGAACTCCTCCGTCACCCAGCCTTCGTAGCCGATCTCCGCCATTGCGCGCCGCGTCTCGCGCCAGTCCACGTCGCCCTCATAAGGCAGCTTCGACCACACGTAGCCGTCGCGTTTGAAGTCCTTCCAGTGCACGCGCCGGATGCGCGCGCCGAGGGTCCGGATCCAGTCCTCGGGATAACCGAAGATGACCACGTTGCCCACGTCGAAATAGGCCTGAAGCCAGGGACTGTCGAACTCGTCCACGTAGCGGACGAACTCGAGCGGGCTGAGGAGGAACTTGTTCCACACGTTCTCCACGGCGATGACCACGCCGAGCTCCTCGGCCAGGGCCAGCATGGGGCGCACGTTCTTCTGCGAGTTTTCCCAGGCCATGGCGTAGGAGACCCGCTCGTTCACCACCGCCGGCACCAGCAGCATCGTGTCGGCGCCCACCGCCTTGGCCGTGCGCAGCGCATTTTCAATCTCGGCGTGTCCCTTCGCGATGACCTCCGGGTTCGGGTCGGACATGGGCGCGCCCCAGCCGCCATAGGTGATCGAGTGAATCGGGCAGCCGAGCTCCCGCGCCAGGTCGCCCCTGCGGCGCGCAGCCTCGAGATCCGCCATCGGGTAGTCCTCGATGCCTGCGAATCCGCAGTCCGCCGCCAGACGAATCTTCGTCGCATCGTCACCCTCGCCGGGAATCTTGCTCCACTGCACCGCCTTGCGCAGCGCACCCTGCTTGGGTTCCGCATCCTCCGCCCGCGCCGTCCCCGGGCCCAGCGCCGCCAGCGCGCCCGCCGCCGCGGCCATACGCACGAAATCCCTGCGGCTAAAGTCGTCCTTCATCTACTTGCACTCCCCGTTGCATGGTTGCCGTCGCGGTCATTATCCAATTCCGTGGCCCGCAGCACCAGCAGGGTCTGGTCGTCCTGTTGGCGCTGGCCGCCTTCGTGCGCACGCAGTTGAGCCACCACGGCGTCCAGGGTGTCGCGGGCGCTCTGGCCGCAGACGCCGAGGGCGTCTTGCAGGCGCCAGGTTTCAAACATCTCGCGGCGGGCATTGCGCGCCTCGGTGATGCCGTCGGTGTAAAGCAGCAGGCCCTGCCCCGCCTCAAGCCGTAACATGGCGGTGGTGTAAACGGCGTCGGGCATGACCGCGAGGGGAATCCCCCCGGCGCGGGGCAGCTCTTCCACGCTGCCGCAGGCGCGGCGCAACAGCGGCATGGGGTGGCCGGCGGAAGCAAACTGCACCGTGCGGGTCTCCGGGTCGTAAATCAGCAGCAGCGCGGTGACAAAGGCGTTGTAGAGCGGCCGGCGCAAGAGGTGCCGGTTGAGATAGGTGAGCATCCGGCAGGGCAGGTCGAGCGGGCCGGGATGGCTGTGCAGCAAGGCGGACAACACCGACACCAGCACGGCGGCCGAGGGGCCGTGGCCGGAGGCATCCGCCATCACAATGAGCCAGCGGCGCTCGCCGGGCGGCGCTCCCTCGAGCGTGGCCAGGGGAAAGGCGTCGTAGTAATCGCCCCCCGCGCGGTCGTAGGTGGCATACATGGCGGCGCCGTCCAGCCCGGGAATGCGGGGAAAGCGCGCGGGCAGCAGACGCTGCTGGATGTCGGCGATCTCGTTCACCTGCTGCTGCACGTAGGCGTTGGCCTCCACCACCTCGCGGGCCATCCGCTTGGTGTTGGAAATGCTGGCCATCATGTTGGCCTGCAAGACCCACGTCTCGATATCGCGGTCGGTGAAGGCCTCCGGATTCGCGTGCAGGAAGAAAACCCAGTTCTTGAGATCGCCGGAATCAAAGACGGGGCAGGCGACGAGCAGGCGGTAGGGCGCGAGCTGCTCCCCGAGCACGGGGTCCCGGGGCACGTCAAGATCGCGAATGACTTGCGCGCGCGCCTCGCGCACAACGTCCGCGATAAAGCCGCCTTCGCGATAGGGGGCGTCCGGCCCGGCAAAGGGAATGGCCTCGAGCCGGGGATCGTCGAGGCTGTCCTGGTGCAAGAGCCGCATCACGCGGTACTGCCCCGGCCCGCCGCCGCGCAGCGAGACTGAGATCAGGCCCCGGTCGGTGTAGAGCTGCCGCATCGCCTCGGCATAGCCGTTGATGGACCCCACGGGATCCTCGTTCCGGCTCAACTCGCGCAGCATGGACACCATGAAGTCCAGCCGCTCGGGCAGGCTCTGTTCCTTCATGGCCGCGCGCCCTCCTGTCTCATGGGTTGATGATGCTCTCCATGACGGTGAGGTATTGCGCTGCAATGGCCGGGCTCTCGATGATGACGACGTTCTCGTCGTTGGTGTTCTCGGCGGCGGCGGAATAGTTGTAGCTGCCGGTGATCACGGTCTTGGCGTCGACGATCATCACCTTGTGGTGAAAGAGTGCATCGTTCTCGTCGATATAGATCTCGGCCCCACGCAGGGCGAGGAACTCATCGCGGCTGGATTCCTGACCGGCCAGGCTCTTCTCCATGATGCCGCGCACCGCCACGTTGTCCAGCATGCGCATCAGCAGCGCCTCCGAGAGCGGCTCGCTGGTGAAGCTGAACATCATGAAGTCGACGCGCTCGCGGGCCTCGGCAATCTCTGCGATGATTTCATTCTGCACGCGGTCCTCCGGCGCGAAATAGATCTCCAGCGGAATGTCGTCCAGCAGCAGGCGCGGATGCGGCGTGTCACGCGGGGAGCGCTTCCCAAACAGCCGCAGGTCGAACATCTCCACGAATTCGCGCGTGTAATTCTCCGCCACCTCGGGCGAGGTGATCAGCACCGCGTTGTTGAAGTTCTGCTGCACGTCGCTCAGGGTGAAGTTCGCCGAACCGGTCCACACGCGCTCGCCATCGGCGACGCAGAACTTGTTGTGCATCAGGCCGGAACGATCGTCCATCACGATGGGCAGTCCGGCGGCCAGCAACAACTCCACCGAGGGCGTGCCCGCGTGGTCGGAATCGATGACCAGCCGCACCCGCACGCCTCGGGTGCTTCGCTCGAGCAGCGCCTTCGCCAGCGCCTCCCAGTCCAGGTCGTAGCAGGAGCAATCCACGCTGCGCTGCGCCCCGGCGATGAAGTCCAGCAGCGCGTCCTCGAGGCGGGTGTCCGTGGGCGCCAGCGCCGGGCGGAAATACACCTGCACCGCGTCGCTCTGCGTGAGCCGCGTGGCGGCCTGATAAACCCCGAAGTACTCCTGCGCCGTTGTAATGAGCGACTGCATCGAGCCCGGCTGCTGTTGATTCTGCTGCGCCAGCCCCTTGATGAGATCGCGTCCGTCTTCGATGGAACTGCGCTGGCTGCGGGTCCACTGCGCCACTTCGCGACGGGCTTCCTGCACGCCATCGCGCACGGCGCGGAGGGTGTCGCCCGGGTTTGCCACGGGCCGCAGGGCACGGCGCACGAAGCGCGTTACCGCGCCCTCCTCGGCACGCACCCACGACGCGCCCGCCTCCACCTCCCGCCGTATCTCGTCCGGCGCCATGCCCGCCGCCAGGCGCGCCCCAAGATAACCGCCCGCCGAGAGGATGATCACGGCCAGCAGCAGGGTAAAGGTTCTGCGTAAACGCTTGTACCAACGCACCATGCGGGCATCGTACCAGAGCCGCTCCAAATCGCGCACACGGAGCATTGACATGTCGGCATGGCTTCGTCACGATAGCGTCTAACATTTCCTTAACGCGGGGAGGGAGCATCATGCGTGGAGCACTGTGGTTGGGCCGGGCCGTATCGGCCGTGGCGCTGGCGACGGGAACGGTGGCGGCGGAGGTTTCGATGCCGAGCATTTTCGGGAATCACATGGTGTTGCAGCAGGGAGAATCGATTCCCGTGTGGGGCTGGGCGGACCCGGGCGAGGCGGTTGCCGTAAGCCTGAGCGGCCGCATGGTGGACACGATGGCGGATGAGTCCGGCCACTGGCGCGTGGACCTGCGCAAACAGAAGGCGGGCGGGCCGCACCAGTTGCGCGTCACGGGCGACGGCAACGAGTTACTCTTCGACGATGTGCTCATCGGCGAGGTGTGGGTTGGCTCCGGCCAGTCGAACATGCAATGGCCGGTGAACCGCTCGGCGAATCCCGACGCTGAAATCGCGGCCGCCAATCATCCCGGCATCCGGCTCTTTTCGGTGGAGCTCAAGGCATCGACCACCCCGGAAGAAAACTGCAAGGGAACGTGGCAAGTTTGTTCGCCCGAGACCATCCCCGATTTCTCGGCGGTGCTCTATTATTTCGGGCGCGAGTTGCATCAGGAATTGGAGCGCCCGGTCGGGTTGATCAACACCTCCTGGGGCGGCACGCCCGCCGAGGCGTGGACCAGCCGGCCCGCGCTCGAGGCCGAACCCGCGCTGCGCTATCTCGTGGAAAAGTGGGATCAGATCGTGGCGGATTATCCCGCGGCCAAGGCGGCCCATGAGCAGGCGATGGCGGAGTGGAGTGCCGCGGTGGAGGCGGCCAAGGCGGCGGGGGCCGAGGCTCCGGCAAAGCCCAAGGAGCCCCAGGGCCCGCACAGCTCGTGGCTGGCCGCCGGGCTCTTCAACCAGATGATCGCCCCGCTCACCCCCTTCGCCATCCAGGGCGCGGTTTGGTACCAGGGTGAGTCCAACGCCGGACGTGCGCACGAGTACCGCACGCTCTTCCCGGTCATGATCCAATCCTGGCGCGACGATTGGGGACAGGGGGATTTCCCCTTCTATTTCGTGCAGCTGGCGAACTTCAAGGAGCGCGCCGCTGAGCCCGGGGATTCCGACTGGGCGGAGCTGCGCGAAGCGCAGACGATGACCTTGTCGCTTCCCAACACCGGCATGGCCACCATCATCGACATTGGCGACGCGAAGGACATTCACCCCACGAACAAGCAGGACGTGGGCAAGCGGCTGGCCCGCCATGCGCTGGCCAAGGACTACCGCAAGCGCGTGGTCTATTCCGGACCTTCGTATAAGTCGCATCGGGTGGATGGCAACGAGGTGACCCTGTCCTTCGAGCATGTGGATGGCGGCCTGCGGGCGGAGGGCGGCGAGCTCACCGGCTTCGCGGTGGCGGGGGCCGACCGCAAGTTCGTATGGGCCTCGGCCCGCATCGAGGGGCGGAAGGTGGTGGTCTCTTCGCCAGAGGTGGCCGAGCCGGTCGCCCTTCGTTACGGCTGGGCCGACAACCCCGCCTGCAACCTCTACAACGAGGCGGGCCTGCCCGCCGTTCCTTTCCGCACCGACGACTGGCCGGGCATCACCGAGGGCAAGCAATAACCCATGCCGTGGCGCGGCAAGCAGGGAGGAGTCATCATGCAGCAGGAAATCAGCCGCCGAAGCTTTCTTGACCTCGCCGCGCTGGGCGGCGCGGGCGCGGCCCTAGCGCTGGGGGCGCGCGGCGCGGCGGCCAATGCGCCGTCGGAGCGCGTGGTCGTGGGGGTGATGGGCCTGTCGCGCGGCAAGGCCGTGGCCACCAGTTTCGCCAAGCTGCCCAACATCGAGATTCGCTACATGTGCGACGTGGATGCGCAGCGCGCCGAGGCGGGGGCGGCGGACATCGCCGCGCTGGGGGAACAATCCCCCCAGGCCATCGGCGATTTCCGGCGCATCCTCGACGACCCCGAAGTGGACGCCCTCGTCTGCGCCGCGCCCAACCACTGGCATGCGCCCGCGACCATCCTTGCCTGCCAGGCCGGCAAGCATGTCTACGTGGAAAAGCCCTGCTGTCACAATCCCCGCGAGGGCGAGTGGATGATTGCGGCGGCGCGCAAGCACGGCCGCGCCGTGCAGGTCGGCACGCAGCGCCGCAGCAGCGCCAACCTTCGCGCCGCCATCGAGCTGTTGCGCGCGGGCGAGATCGGCCGCGTCTATTCGGCGCGCGCCACGTATGCGTCGAGCCGGGGTTCCCTTGGTCGGGGCAAGGCTGTCGAGCCGCCCGCCCACCTCGACTACGCGTTGTGGCAGGGGCCCGCGCCGGAGGCGCCCTATCTCGACAACCGCATTCACTACAACTGGCATTGGTTCTGGCACTGGGGCAACGGCGAGCTCGGCAACAATGGCGTGCACACCCTCGACCTCTGCCGGTGGGGGCTGGGCGTGGACTACCCCACGCGCGTCACCTCGAGCGGCGGGCGCTATGTCTTCGACGATGATCAGGAAACGCCCGACACCCACACCGTCGGCTTCGAGTTCGAGGGCGGCGCCATGATCACCTGGGAGGGTCACAGCTGCAACCCGCATAGCGGCAACTTCGTCACCTTCTACGGCGAGCATGGCGCGCTGGCCCTGCAAAGCCAGGGGGACTACGCCCTCTACGATGGGCAAGGCAAGCTGGTGCGCGAAGTGAAGGGCACGCTTGGCGAGGTGGAGCACGTCGAAAACTTCGTCGCCGCCATTCGCAATGACGCGCCCGAATCGCTGCATTGCGAAATCGGCGACGCCAACAAGAGCACCCTGCTGTGCCACCTCGGGAACATCGCCCACCGCACCGGGCGCGCCCTTCGCTGCGAGCCGGAGGCCGGTCACATCGTCGATGACCCGGAAGCCATGACCCTCTGGGAGCGCGCCTATAACCCCGCTTGGAAACCAGTGGTCTAAGTGGCATGTAATCCATGGTTTACACGCGGAGTAACGAACAGAAAACGCCGTTCGCTCTTGCCGAAACCTGCGTGATGGGATAGAGTCAAAGACTTGCCGGGCAGGCGCCGGTTCGCTATTTCTGGACCGGCAACATGGGAGGTGTTCATCGTGCGATTCGGAATGGGACTGTCGTGCGCGTTGCTGGCGTTGGGGGGGATGGCGTCGACCGCGCAGGCACAGGAAACGAAGCCGCTCCAGGACCTGACACTCAAGGACATCCGTTATCTCCCGCGCACCCTGGCGGAGCTGGGCGACGCCAAGGGCCACGTGCTCTTCTTTCACGCCAGCACCTGCGCCCCCTCGGTGGAGCGGATGCCCGGCATGGTGGCGCTTGAAGCGGAGTACCGCGACAAGGGTGTGAACTTCGCGGCCGTCAACGCGGGCGCGGACGACACCATCAAGCACATGGCTTATCACGCGCTTGTGCACAACCTGACCTTCCCGCTCTTCAAGGATCGCGACGGCGCGCTTGCGGCGGCGGTCGGGGTGGAGCAACTGCCTGCCGCCGTGTTGCTCGATGCGCAGTGGAACCCGGTGTGGACCGGTGATCCCGCCGCACTCGGCAACGTGCTCTCTGCCCACCTAGGCGGCGCCGCCCTGCCCGCGGCCACGGCCGCACCCGAGACCTGCGCCATCACGCGACCGGTGCTCGAGCCGCTGGCGGAACCCATCACCTATTCCTCGCACATCGCGCCGTTCCTCAACAGCCATTGCGTGCGTTGCCACCACGACGGCGGCGGCGCGCCGGTGGACCTCACCAACTACAAGCGCGTGGTGGGCAACGTGGAGATGTTGTCCGAAGTCGTGGGCGAAGGCCGCATGCCCCCGTGGTACGCGCACCCCGACTTCGGCGAGTTCCGCGACGAGCCCGGCATCACGCAGCAGCAGCGCGAGATGTTCGCGCACTGGATGGCCGCGGGCATGCCCGAGGGGGATCCCGCCGAGTTGCCCGAAACACCCCAGTTCGACCTGGCCGCATGGCAGATCGAGCCCGACGTGATCGTCGAGGCGACGCAGGTGAGCGCGGTGCCTAAGAAGGGCTACGTGCCGTACCAGTACATCTTCATGCCTTGGGTGGCCCAGGAAGACACCTATGTGCAGGCCTTCGAAATCAAGCCCACGAACGCCAAAGTGGTGCACCACGCCAACCTGATCTTCGTGCGCGATGGCTTCCAGGTGGACGAGGCGAAGGACTTCATCACCGGCTACGTGCCGGGCGGCATGCCCTCGGTGCTCGATGGCGACCGCTCGTGGTTCATCCCCAAGGGCGCTTCGCTTTGCTTCCAGGTGCACCTGGTGACCACCGGCAAGCTCGAAAGCAACCGGATGCAGCTGGGCATGCGCTTCGCCCGGGGCGTGGTGAACAAGAAGGTTTACTACTTCAACCTCGACGGCGGCCGCCGCTTCGCCATCCCGCCGAACGACCGCGCCTGGCAATTGCGCGATTCCGACGTGCTCGACGTCGACGCCACCGGCCTTGGCCTCTTTGTGCACATGCACCTGCGCGGCAAGGACGCCCAGTTCTTTGCGCACTATCCCGATGGCCGTAGCGAGACCCTCATGGCGCTGCCCAATTACAACTTCGACTGGCAGCTGACCTACCGCTATCCCCCGGAGGCCTTCCGTTTCCCGGCGGGCACCAAGATTGAATGCGTTGCCCATTACGACAACAGTGGCTTCAATCCCTACAATCCGGCGCCGGAAAAAGAAGTGCGGCGCGGGCCGCAGACGGTGGACGAAATGCTCAACGGCTTCTTCGTCTACACCCGCGACGACGAGCAGCTGGGACTGCGCGTCGACCCCGCGACCGGCCACCCGGTGGAGCAGCTCGCCGCCGCCCGCTAAACAAATTTCCAAGCCATCATCGCGGCCCGGAATGTGAAAGCATTCCGGGCTCGCGCTTTTCTGGCTGCCAATCCGGTCTCCCGGCTGCTAGAATCGCCCCGCATTGCCAACACGAAAGGACGCCCCCATGCGCGCTGTGGTCTGCCATTCCTTTGGTCCGCCGGAGAATCTATCGCTTGAGACCGTGGAGGATCCCAAACCAGGGCGGGGCGATGTGCGGGTCGAGGTGTACGCGGCGGGGCTGAACTTTCCCGACACGCTGCAAATCCAGGGCAAGTATCAATTTCAGCCGCCCTTTCCGTTCACGCCCGGCTCCGAGATGAGCGGCATCGTGGTGGAGGTGGGCGAGGGGGTGGATCAGCTGGCGGTGGGCGACCGCGTGCTGGCGCTGGTGGGCATCGGGGCCATGGCCGAGCAGGTGGTCGCGCCGCAGGAATCCTTCCTTAAGATTCCCGACGAGATGGACATGCCCGCCGCCGCGGGATTCCTGATGATTTACGGCACCTCGTATTACGCCCTTAAACAGCGGGCGCAACTGCAAGCTGGAGAGACCCTGCTGGTGACCGGCGCGAGCGGCGGCGTGGGGCATGCCACGGTGCAACTGGGCAAGGCCATGGGGGCGCGCGTCATCGCCGCCGCCAGCACGCCCGAGAAATGCGCGGTGGCCAAGGCCGCCGGGGCGGACGAGACCGTGTGCTATGGCGAAGCGCCCCTGAAGGATCAGGTGAAACGCCTGACCGGCGGCGAGGGCGCCGACGTGATTTACGATCCCGTGGGCGGCGACGTGTTCGACCAGTGCGTGCGCTGCGTGAACTGGAACGGCCGCATCCTCGTGATCGGTTTCGCCTCCGGGCGCATCCCCGAATTCAAGACCAACCTCGCCCTGCTCAAGGGCAGTTCCATCATGGGCGTGTTCTGGGGAGACTGGGTGCGGCGCGACCCAGAAGGCCACCGCCAGAACTGCGACGAGCTCTTCAGCATGTACCGCAAGGGACTCATCAAGCCGCACATCTCCAAGGCGTATCCGCTCGAAGAGCACGCCGCCGCGATGAACGAATTCATCGAGCGGCGCGCCGTGGGAAAGATCGTACTGTCCATGCGCCAGGAGTAGCGGCAGCGTCCACCTCTGGCGGGCCGGAATGCCCGTATGCCATAATCCCGGCCACGCTCCCGTCGTTCAACGGATAGGACAAGGGATTTCTACTCCCTTTATGCGGGTTCGATTCCTGCCGGGAGCGCCAGCCTTGCACCGTGCCTGCCCTGCCTCTGGTGGTGGTCAGGGGGTTTCTTCCTCAAGCCCTCCCCCGAAGAGGTTCTCCGCCCAGGCGTTCATGCGCTCCTGCTGCTCCACGAAGCGTTCCACGCGGCGGTATTGTTCCGGGTCGAGCTCGTTCGCGAGGCGGGTAAGCGCGCGCTGGTTGGCGGCGGCCTCCGCGGCGATGGGGTTCAGCCCGTCCGCGCTGCTCTGCTCCTCCGCCGCCGCGCTTTCCTCGGCGAACACCTGCGCCGCGAAGTCCCGCGTTTCCGTGTCGAGTCCCGGCGCGAACATGCGCAACTGCGTGTCGTAGGCCTCGCGCGCCACCCGCTCCGGCAGCGCGGCCTCATAGGCGTCCACCTGTTCCAGCTGTTCCGACGTCAGCACCGATTCGAGCTCCGCGCGAATGCGCTCGTTGGATTGCTCCGTCATGTCCACGATGCCCGTCAGGTCCGCGTCCCCCGTGAATAGGTCCATCGTGGCGCGCGCGGCCTCGCGCATGTGCCGCGAATAGATCTCGCGCACCTGGTCCTCGGTGGCCGCGTCGAGGCCGAGTTCCTCGAAGAGCGGCGCGTACTGCGTCTCCATCTGCAGGTCGATCATGGGGTCCATAATCGACTCCGCCATCTCGCCGCCCACCATCTTCATCATGCCCTTCATCATCTTCTCGCCCGCCTCGGCACTAGCGTCTTCTCCCTCCGTGGCCAGCATCTGCCCAAAGGCTGCCAGCGGGGAATCTTCACCGCCCAGCGATTCCAGCAGTCCTGAAAGCGGGTTTGCCGGTTCGCCCTTGCCGGTTTCATCAATACCTTTCACAAGTGACTTGAGCATGGAGCCGGGATCGAAAGCCGGGGGCTGGGTCGCTGCAGCATCTTTCAGACCCTGCATTTCTTGTTCCATCGTGGCCAGTCTGGCCTCGAGGCGGGCCTGCTCCTCGCTTGCCTGGGCTTCCTGCACCGCGGCCAGATTGCGCTCCTGCCGCAGTTGGTAGAACAATGCACCGACCGCCACGACGGCAACGACTGCCAGGGCCCAGCCCGCCAAGCCCATGATTCTCTCCATGGTTTCGTCCTCCTCTGGAGTCGTTCTTGTTTGCCCGTTGAGGGGATTACCGCCAGCGGCACGCCTTTATTCGAGAACCTTGGATGGCGAGATTTCTCCCTTCGGGCGAAATCGCCTGCTTCAGATATCTCGCTGTCCGAATGGGTTTATTTCATGGGGCGTTCTTTGATCGATACCTCGAACCACTGCGCAGCCTCCGTGGCGGGTTTCGCGGTGGGGCCGCCCCCGCGCAGCACGAGCACGTTGAAGGCCTCGATTAACAGGAACAGCGTCAACGCAAACAGCACCAGGCCCGCGATGCCCGAGATGGCCATGTCGGGTCCGATGACGGCGTCGCCGCGCGTCCAGGCGGGCAGCGCCTTGACGAAGGGGAGGATGTGCAGCATGAGCGACCAGATGGTGACCACGAGCATGAAGGCCATCGGGGCGAGCGCGTACCAGGCACGGCGGCCGGTCTTGATGAGCCATACAGAGACGGCGAGCAGGGTGAGGCTGGCGAGCAGCTGGTTGCTGGTGCCGAAGATGGGCCACGCCACCACCCAGCCTTTTTCCTTGGTGAACATGAGGATGAGCAGCGGCACGGCGAGGGTGAGGGCGGTGGCGATGACGCCGGCGAGGCGGCCCTGCCAGCCCATGAGTTCCTGCAGCACATAGCGGGCGAGGCGGGTGCACACGTCCAGCGTGTCGTAGACGAAGGTGGAGAAGGCGAGCAGCGCGAAGGCCAGCGCCAGCTCGTAGTTCACGCCCACCTGCCCCATGTAGGTGGCGAGGCCGTTGGCGTAGACGAGGTTGGGATCCTGCTTGAGCATGGGGTCGCCGGGGGCCAGCATCATCACGGTGGCCAGCGCCAGCACGGCGACCATCCCCTCGAGCAGCATGGTGCCATAGCCAATGCGGCGGGCGTCGCTTTCCTTGTTCAGCTGCTTCGAGGTGGTGCCGGAACAGATGATGGCGTGAAAGCCCGAGCAGGCGCCGCAGGCAATGGTGATGAAGAGGATAGGAATCATGGGCTTGCCATTGACGATGCTGTTGAGCCCTTCGACGTTGAGGGCGGGGTACTGCACGGCGTAGCCGCCGAAGATCGCGCCCAGGAAACCCACGGCGATGGTGATGTAGAGGAACCATCCGCCGAGGTAGCCGCGCGGTTGCAGCAGAATCCACATGGGCGCCAGCGACGCGGCGAAGCAGTAGGCGAGAATCACCACGTCCCATTGCTTGGCGGAGATGCCGCCCACCCAGGCGAGCAGGGGCTCGGGCATGCGCGGTCCCACCCAGATGATGAGAAAGAGCAGCGGCAGGAAGATGGCCGTCGCGAGGCCCAGCGGCATCTTGAAGACGCGCAGGCACACGCCCATGGCAACGCCCAGCACGAGGTAGAGCGCGCTCGACACCGCCACGCCCGCGCCAAAGGCGCTGTCGTCGGTGACGTACTTGAAAGTCTGCGCGGTGATGTCGGTGAAGGCGACGATCACGTAGACCAGCGCCAGCCAGACGAAGGACAGGAACAGCAGCTGGCTCAGCGGCGACATGTAGCGGCGGGTGAGCTCGCCCACCGAGGTGGCCTTGTGGCGGATGCTGGCGGTCAGGCTGGTCATGTCGTGCACGCCGCCCACGAGGATGGCGCCAACCACGATCCACAGCAGCGCGGGCAGCCATCCAAACCAGAGCCCCGCCAGCACCGGCCCGACGATGGGACCCGCCGCCGCGATGGCCGAGAAGTGCTGCCCGAGCAGGAGCGAGGGCTTGGCGGGCACGAAATCCACCCCGTCGTTCAGCGCGTTCGCGGGCGTTTCCGTGCGGTCGTCCAGCGACAACTGGGCGCTCAGGTAGCGCCCGTAGACCAGATAGGCCGCGCCGAAAAGCGCGGCGCTAATCAACACCACCAAGGCCATCATGAGTCAATCCCTCGAGCCTGTTGCGCCCGCATCGATCAGTCGTGCTTGCGGGGCGGTTTCTCCTGGTGCGCGCGGCTGTGTTCCCGGTATTCCATTTCGCGCAGGCGCCAGCGTATGTCTTCCAGCAGCATGCGGTTCACGCCGATCAAGTCGGCCAGCAGTCCCACTACAATGAGCGCGCCGCCCGTGCCGAGAAACAGCGCGGCGTAAATCAACGATTGCACGTTGCCCTGGCCGAGGCCCTGATAATAGAAATAGAGGAAGCGCAGCGTGGGGGCCAAGCCCACCAGGATGCTCAGCACGCCGGCCGTCGCGAAGAAGCGGAAGGGGCGGTAGGTCATGAAGATGCGGAAGATCGTGAAGATCGACTGCTGCACATAGCTGGGTATGCTGCGCACCAGGCGCGAGGGGCGTAGGTCGCGGTTGACCGACACCGGCACCGACTTGATGGCCATGCCCTTGCGGCCCGCCTGGATGATGGTCTCGAGCGTGTACGTGTAGGTGTTGAAGCAGTTCAGGCGCATCGCCGCTTCGCGGGTCATGGCGCGGAATCCGCTGGGGGCGTCGGGAATGTCGGTGCCGCTGGCGATGCGCACCACCCACGAGCCGAAGCGTTGCAGGATCTTCTTCACCGGCGAGAAGTGCGAGATGCTGCCAATCGGTCGCGCGCCCACCACGATGTCGGCGTCGCCGTCGAGGATGGGCTGAATCAGGCGCGGGATGTCCGCCGCGCTGTACTGGTTGTCCGCGTCGGTGTTGACAATGATGTCCGCGCCCGCCTTGATGGCGCAGTCGATGCCGACCATGAAGGCCTGGGCCAGGCCGCGGTTGTTGTTCAGCTCGATGACATGGTGCACGCCGTGCGCGCGGGCCACTTCCACCGTGCGATCGGTCGAGCCGTCGTCAACGACCAGCCACTCCACCGAGTCCACCCCGGGCAGGGCGCGCGGCAACTCGGCCAGGGTCACGCCCAGGCTGTGCTCCTCGTTGAAGCAGGGTATCTGGATGATGAGCTTGCGCATCGGTCTCCCCGTCGGCCCGGGCGGGCCTCAGGTTATCTTGACCTTCCTGCCCTCAATCTTCACGCGGCCCTTGGCCAGCAACTGCAGGGCGCGCATATACAGCTCGCGTTCGCGCGCCTGCACCCGCGCCGAAAGCGTTTCCAGCGAATCGTTCTCGAACACCGGCACCGGTTCCTGCAGAATGATGGGGCCGTGGTCGTATTCGCTGTCCACAAAGTGCACCGTGCATCCCGAGACCTTGGCGCCGTAGTCCAGCACGGCCTGATGCACGCGCGACCCGTACATGCCCTGCCCCCCGAAGGCAGGCAGCAGCGCCGGATGCACGTTGATGATCTTGTTCGCGTAGTCCTCGGGCACTTCGATGAGGCACATGAATCCCGCCAGCACCACCAGCTCCGCCTTGTGGTCCCGCACCCAGCCCCAGATTTCCCGGTTGAACTGGGCGCTGTCCTGCTTGAAGGAGACCGTGGTGTGGTAGGCGGGGATGTTGTGCTTGCGCGCCCGTTCGAGGCCATAGGCGTCGGCGCGCGACGCGATCACGCACACGATTTCCGCGTCGATCATGGCCGAGGCCGTCTTGTCGATCAGGTTCTGAAGGGTCGTGCCGTTACCCGACAAGAGCACCGCGATTTTCATCGCCATCCCAGTTTCCCCATGCTGCCGCCGTCCGCCGGAATTATGCTTCAGGGTTGCGCAAGGTGTCGAGATCGATGCCGGATTGCTGGATGGCCTGTTCCTGGAACTGCGCGAGGCGCGCCGTGAATATCCGTTCCAGCTCCGTCAACGCCTCGTTCAGCGCCGCACTTTCCTCTTCCGTCAGGTTGCCCTGCGTTTTCTCTTCCAGCGTCTTCAGCATCTCCAGCGTCATCGCCGCCTCCTCGAGGTTCACCATCACCTGCTTCGCGCCCTGCGGCGCAATCACGCCCAGCGCGAACATGCACTGCGTGGCCAGGCTTCCCACCAGCGCGGTGAAGGGGGCATGCTGATAGTCGCCCTCCTCGCCTTCGGGGCCTGGCGCCGCGGCGGCGACGGGGGCGGCGGGCTTGTCCTTTTCAGCCGCCAACTTCCGGGCAAGCTCCTCCTTCTCGCGCTGGGCCTGGGATTTCCAGTCCTCGTCGATAAAGATCTTGGGGGATTCATCGCTCATGATGGGAGCCTTTCCGGAAGCGGGCCAAGGAAAAAACAGCGCAAGCCCGGCCCCCATAACCTAAGGGAGCCGGGCGCTGTAAAGCAAAGATTTCGGCCATGCCGGGGCAGGGCCCGGGCCATGCGCCTACTTGTTCTTGTGGCGATTGGCGCGGCGCTTCTTCTTGCGCTTGTGCTTGTTAATCTTCGCCTTGCGGGTCTTGCGTCCACCAGCCAAGGGAGGTTCCTCCAGTTGTCGGGCCTACTTCAGCCAGCCTTCGTCCGGCATGGCATAGTCCCAAAGTTCCAATGCGTCAAAGTAAAGGGCAATCTCGCGGCCGGCGGTTTCCACCGAATCCGACGCGTGAATCACGTTGTTTTGCAGGCTCACGCCCAGGTCGCCGCGAATCGTGCCGATGTCGGCCTTGCGGCAGTCCGTCGCGCCGTTCATCTTGCGCACCTGCGCCACCGCGTCCGGACCTTCCCACACCATCTGCACCGTCGGGCCGCTCGTGATGAAGGACACCAGGTCGCCGAAGAAGGGGCGTTCCTTGTGCTCGTCGTAGTGCTTCTTGGCGATGTCCTCGCTCAGCACCTGGAACTTCATTCCCACGAGCTTCAGGCCCTTCTGTTCGAAGCGCTTGATGCATTCACCCACCAGCCGCCGGCCCACGCCGTCGGGCTTAATCATCACGAAAGTGCGTTCTGCCACGTCAAAGATTCCTTGCGAATAGCGCGCCACCAAGGCGCCCAAGCCCATCCGGAAAACCACGCGCCGCGCGCGCGGACCCACTCCCCGGCAAGCCACAGACCGGGGAGTGTAACAAACGAACGGCGGGCCCTGCAAGGAAAGCTTGCATTCCCTCGGGACGAATTCTAGACTCGCGGGTTCATTCTGGATTTTGACATGAAGACGGTACTCATCACCGGCGCTGCCGGATTCATAGGCTCCCATCTGGCCGAGGCCCTGCTGCAACGGGGCGACACCGTGGCCGGACTGGACAGCTTCAACGACTACTACGACCCGGCGCTCAAGCAGGCCAACCTCGCGGAGGCCCGGCAGAATCCCCGCTTCTCGTTGCACGAGGCCGACATCTGTAATCGTGAGGCCCTGTTTGCGGTCTTCGATGCTGTTCGTCCCGACGTGGTGGTCCATCTGGCGGCACGCGCCGGGGTGCGCCCGTCGCTGGAGGATCCCGTTCTCTATCATCAGGTGAACGTGATCGGGTCGCAGCACGTGCTCGACGCCTGCCGCGCCTACAAGCCATCGCACCTCTGCTTCGCGTCGAGCTCCTCCGTTTACGGCGGCAGCAAGCGCACCCCCTTCCGCGAGGACGATCCGGTGCAGCATCCGGTGAGCGTATACGCGGCGACCAAGCGCATGAACGAATTGCAGGCCCACGTCTACAGCCAGCTCTATGGGCTTCGCATCAGCCTGCTGCGCTTCTTCACGGTGTATGGCCCGAGGCAGCGGCCCGACATGGCCATACGCTTGTTTGCCGAGCGGATGCTTCATGGCCAGCCCATCCCGAAGTTCGGCGATGGCTCCACCCGCCGCGACTACACCTACGTCGACGACATCGTTTCCGGGCTGCTCAAGACCATCGACAACCCCTTCGACTACGAGATATTCAACCTGGGCGAGAGTGAGACCACCAGCCTGAGCGAGCTGATAGATTTGCTGGGTGAAGCGCTCGGCGTGACGCCCCTCATTGAACAGCGGCCCCTGCAGCCGGGAGATGTTCCCATCACCTACGCCGACATCTCCAAGGCGCGCGCCTTGCTGGGTTATGCGCCCAGCACCGGCATGCGAGAGGGGCTGGCGCAATTCGCGGCATGGCGCAGGGGGCTGGGCTGAGCGGGGCTCCCCAGAAAGAAATGAAACCGCCCGCCGGGATTTCCCGGCGGGCGGTTGCGTTTAATGCGGGTGATCAGGCGGAGTGATACGGCTTCTCGATGCTGTATCCGTTGTTGTAGGGGCGGTAGGCCCAGTCGTTCGCCTTCTTCGCAATCTCGTCGGCGCTGCTGGTGAAGCGCTCGGTGGCGGCGTCCCAGCCCAGCTTCTCGCCCACCACGTAGGACGTGGTGCCCATGTGGCAGAGGGTGGTGGTGTTGTGAATCACCTCGACGGGCGAGTTCGGCTTTTCCTCGCCGCGCACCGCCTTGGCGAAGTTCTCCCAGTGCGGCTCGTTCAGCACTTCGGCCACGGCCTTCTTCGGCTCGCAGCCGCCGTTGTTCTGCACCGGGAAAACCTCGTAGCCGCCGCGGTGCGCGTAGAGCGTGCCGAGCGTGCCATGGAACAGAATGCCGTGGCTCTGGAATCCCGGCGGCAGGAACTGGTTGTACACGCGGTTGCTGAAGCTCATGGTGCAGTCGTCAAATTCCCACACCACGTCGAGCGTGTCGGGGGTGGTGCGGTTGTCTTCCACCACATACTTGCCGCCGGAAGCCGTGACAGACTTCACCACCTTCTCCGTGTCGCCCATGGCCCACAGGCCGATGTCCATCAGGTGCGCGCCCCAGTCGGTGATCTTGCCGCCCGAATAGTCCAGAAACCAGCGGAAGTTGTAAATCCAGCGGTTGGTGTTGAAGGGCTTGTGCTCCACCCAGCCTTGGTGCGTCACCCAGTCGATGCCGTCAAACTTTGAGATGTCGTCGTCGCCCATGCCGATGCCGGTCTTGGGCTCGTCGTCGTGGATGTAGGTGTCGATCTTGCCCACCTTGCCGATGTAGCCCGAGCGCACCAGCTCCACCGCTTCCTTGAAGTGCGCCATGCTGCGGTGGAAATTGCCCGCCTGGAACACCACGCCCGTCTGCTTCACCTTCTCCACCATCGCGCGGCCTTCATAGATCGTCGTGGCGCAGGGCTTCTCGCAATAGATCGCCTTGCCCGCGTCCGCCGCCGCCAGCGTGGGAATGCAGTGCCAGTGGTCGGGCGTGGCGATGATCACCGCGTCCACGTCCTTGTTGTCGATCACCTCGCGGTAATCGTGGTGGGTCGTCAGCTCCTTGAACTTCTGGCCCACCATCTGCTCGGCGCGCTGCGTGTTCTTCCACCACAGGTCGCACAGGGCGATGGGACGCATGTCGTTGCGCTTGAGCGCGAAGACCAGGTTGCTGCGGCCCATGCCGCCCACGCCAATGTGGCCGGTGTAAATCTTGTCGTTCGCCCCCACGATCTCCGGCGGCAGGATCGACTTCTTGTATTCATACTGTTCCGGCTTGGCCTGGGCGAAGGCCTGCCCGGCCATGCCCGCCGCGCTTGCCGCCGCGCCTGCCCGCGCCGCCGACTTGATGAAATCGCGCCGGGTGACCGGCCCCTTGCCCTCGCGGGCATCGTTCTTCTTGGACATTGCTGCTCCTCCGGATATCAAGCGCCCATGCGTTTCCGGCGCGAAACGCCGGGTCGCGTATCCTAGCCCAGAGGCCGGGGGTTTGCAAAGGCCCGCCCCCCGGCACCATGCTGTGCCCCATCAAGAATCGAAGCACAGGAATGCCGCCATGCAGGAAGAAATGATCGCCGCCCTTATCGAGTTGCACGACGGACTCGATCGCCTGGGCCCCGGAGACGAAGCCTTTACCCGCGCGATGATTGCCCAACTTCCAGCGCTGCCAAAGCCGCCCCGCATTGCCGATATGGGTTGCGGCACGGGCGCGACCGCCCTCGTGCTCGCGCGCCATTTCCAGGCGCCCGTGAAGGCTGTGGATTCCTGCCCCAGCTTTCTCAAGCAACTGGCCGCCACCGCCGCTGCGCAGGGCCTGCCAAGCCTCATCGAACCCATCGAGGCGGACATGGGAAATCTGGACTGGCCGCCCTCCTCGCTCGACCTGCTCTGGTCCGAAGGCGCCGCCTACAACCTCACCTTC
>JBJOID010000262.1:0-8717 GCA_046047315.1 Candidatus Hydrogenedentota bacterium
GTAAGTCCGCCGGCAAGCGCATAGCGGTCAGCTTCAACAACTGCTGGAGTGCCGCGTTCTGCGAGCCACCGCTCGAGGTTGTCCCTTCGGAATCCGGCGTACTCTTGGTAGGAACGCTGGACGTTTCCTTCTGCTGCGTTGAGTCGGCTGAGTTGGGCATTAGCCACGATCCTTTCGTTGGCCGGAAAGGCGCTGTAGCTTTTCCGGTTCTGGTCCGAGATGAGCTGCTTAAGCTGGTTGTGCTGCTCCGGGCTCAGTGCCCAGAAACTTCCCCGTTCGCCTTCCCAGACGAAGTAGCTCTCTCCGTCTATTCTGCCATAAGAGGCGCCGAAGTCGGTATCGGTAAACTTGCCAGACTTGATGGTGATGCCCGACGTGGGCTCGCCCTTCAGTTCGGCCCGGAGGATGTCAGTAGACGCGTGGTCCACCTGCTGACTGGAGCGCACGACCCAGCTGTACCAACTGAAAGACATGAGATTATGCCCCCTTGGAAGGGGGGGCATGCAGGGGCGTCCCCCCTGCATTACGGGGGATGTCTTCCCACGCCGCAAGGGTCAACGACTTTCCCTACAGCTTGGCCTGTTGCCCCATCAGCTCGACGAAGCCCCGGAAAAGGCGCAAGTCAATCTCGTCGCCCATGTGGGCGCGCATGAACTGAAGGCTTTCGAAGGAGTGCTTGGCCTCCTTGTAGCTGCGTCGGGTGGTGAGCGCGTCGAAGATATCCACGATCGTGCACATGCGCGCCCACTCGGATATCTCGTCCCCTGCGAGGCCATCGGGGTAGCCCTTGCCGCTTAGCTTCTCGTGGTGATGGCGCGTCACGTCGAGCACCACGGGATCGGTCATGCCCAGCTCCACCAGGATGTTGTAGCCGTGCACGGGATGCATGCGCATTTGCTGCCATTGCTCGTCGCTCAGGCCGCCGGGCGCGTTCACCACGTCGCGCGGCAGCATGCTTTTGCCCACGTCATGCAGCAGCGCGCCATGCCCGAAGCGCTGCACCTGCCCCTCGCTGTAGCCCAGGTGCTGCGCCAGCGCCACGCAATAGGTGAACACGTTCACGCTGTGGGTGTAGGTGTAGTAGTCGTAGGAGCACACGCGCAGCAGGCAGGCGAAGCTACGCTTCTCGCTGTAGATGAACTTGATCATGTGCGGCACCATCTCGCTGCTTCGCTCGATCAGCTTGCCGCTGCGCGGGTCTTCCATCGCCTCGCGCACCAGGCCCTGCGCGGACTCGTACATCATCTCCGAGCGCTCTTCCACCGGCACCTCGTCGTCGCCCAGCAGCACCTCCATGTTGCGCTCGATGTAATGCCGCAGCTTCTCACGGTCTTCCTCGCGCACGTAAAGCCGGGACGCCCCGTGCTTCTCCAGCCGGTCACGCGCCTCTTCGCTGAAGGGCAGGTCTTCGCCCCGGTACAACACCGGCGCGGCACCCTGGTTCGGCACCAGCCAGAGCGGAAACCCGGCAATGGAATCCACCCGAAGCGTGCGCACGGGAATGGACAGGTGGCCGGGTACGCGCGCTCCAGCTTCGGACTCGCTTAATCGCATGAAAAGGCCCCCCCATACTGCTTGGCGAAAGGATAGAAAATCGCGGCGACGCGCCGCCACTTGGTCACTCCTGCCCGGGTGGAACCGACCCGCCAAACACTTCTTCGAGCAGCGCATCGACGATCACTTCCGCCGCGTGTGGGCGCGCCAGGGTGAGCGCGCCGCGCTCCATCGCATCGCGACGCGCGCCATCGCCGAGCAACTGGCGCAGCAGCGCCCCGAGCGATTCCGCCGTGCAGTCCCGGTCGGGCAGCAGCACGGAGGCGCCTGCTTCCACGAAGGCCTCGGCATTGCGCGTCTGGTGATCATCCGTGGCAAAAGGAAAGGGGATCAGCACCGAGGCCCGCCCAATCGCCGCAATCTCCGCCGTGCTGGAAGCGCCCGCGCGGCTCACGATGAGATCGGCCGCAGCGCAGGCCGCTGGCATGTCGTCGATAAAGGCGAACACCTCGACGCGCGCCGCCGAGCTCGAAGCGGCCCGGCGCGCCTCCTCGATTCCGTGGGAGCCTGTCATCCACAGCACCTGCGCTTCCCCCGGCTTCAGCCCAGACACCCAGCCCGCCACCGCGCGGTTGATGCTTTGCGCCCCCTGGCTTCCCCCCACCACCAGCACCACGGGGGCGTCCGCCTCCAGCCCGAAGGCCTGACGCGCCGCCTCGCGCGCGGGCGGCGCAGTGAAGCCCGCACGCACCGGGTTGCCCGTCACCACCGCACGCTCCCGGGGATAGTCCCCCAGCGTGTCGGGATAGCTCAGAAAAATCCGCGTCGCCTTGCGCGCCAGCATGCGATTCGCCATGCCCAGCCGCTTGTTCTGCTCGTGGATGAAGGTTGGCACACCCAGCCACTGCGCCGCCAGCAGCGCCGGCAGGCTCACGTAGCCTCCCACCCCGACCGCCACCTGCGGCTGAAAAGATCGCACATAGCGCAGGGAAATCAGCGCGCTCAACAGGAACTTCAGCCCCGCCACCAACTGGCGCGGCCCCCGCTTGCGCGGCCACCCCGCGGCGGGCACGGCGCGAAACGGCGCCGACGCACACCGCGCCACCCGTTCCTCAATCGCGCCCCGCTTGCCGATCCAGTTCAGCAGCAAATACGGATCGCGTTTCCGAAGTTCCTCGATAATCGCCAGGGCGGGCGAGGTGTGCCCGCCCGTTCCACCGCCCGCTATCAATACACGCATGCCAAGCTTGCCCCGTTACAATTCCGAAAGTCGTGGATCATACCACGGCCGCACGCGAACCGTTGGCCGTCACGCGGGGCGGGGCCGGTCGCGGTCGCGGTCGACGATGCAGTAGAAGCCGAAGGGTTCCGTGCCGGGATTCTTCAGCTGGTGCGCCTCAAGGCTGTCGACGTAAATGACGTCGTTAACCCGCACGGCCACCTCTTCGCCTTCGATCCACGCGCGCCCTTCGCCGCGCGCGCCAATCACCGTGTGCACGTGGGCGTGCTGCTCGAGGCTGGTGTAGCCGCCGGGGGCAATCTCAAAGTAGCGCAAGTCGAAGGCCGAGGCCTCGCCGGCCTTGCCCACCAGTTCGACGCGCCGCACCCCCGCGAAGGGCAGCGCCTGATCGGCCTTGTATTCCGCTTCGGGCCGCCCTTCCCACTGGAATTCCTGAAAGGCGGTGCGGCGTTGCTTACGCGCGGCGGCGGAGGCGGGCCATTCGCAGGCGGAGGCGAGGGCGCCGACGGGCGTTTCGAGCCGTTCATTGAATCCTGCGCGCACGGCGTCGAGGTATTCGCGGGTGCTGTCGGCCAGGCTCGGGCCGTGCGACAAGAGCGCGCCGCCGATGAGGAAGATGGACTCCTCGCCGTAGGTGGCCGCCATCGAGGGTATGCGCTCGAGGCTCATGCCCCCGGCGGGAGCGGCAAGCGCAGGCAGCGCCCCGCCGAGCGGCGCGGCGAGCGCGCGCTGGATGCCTTTGCATTCCGCCTCGGTCAGGCCAAAGCGGCCGCCATAGTTGGGGAAGACTGAGCTGTCGCACCCGAGCAGCCGGAACAGCGTGCCCAGCATGAACTCGGGTGAGAATCCCTGAAGCCGGTCCGCATAGAAGCTTCCGGTGAAGGCCGGGTGCGCCATGAACACCAGCGGGTAGCTGGCCGCCAGATGGCGCACCGTGTCCAGCCCGGTGAGCAGGGGACAGATGAGCACGCCCTTCACCCCCGCGCGCACTGCCGCCTCGGCGTGGCGTTCGATGTCCTGGAAGGGAGCCAGCAGGTTGGGAAAGAAGAGGCACTGCCGGCCTGTGGTCGCGTTGGCCTCGTCCACCGCGCGTTGGCAAGCGAGTGCCCGGGCGTAAAAATCTTCCGCGCTGGCCTCGGCCAGGTTGTGATCATCCTTCACGATATCGCCGCCGCCCCGGGCAAAGTCGCCCGCCAGCACGGCGAACTCCTCGTTCGACAGGCCGCGCGGCTTGAGTGCCGTCGCCAGCAGCGGCCGGCCATGCACCCCCAGCAAGGCGCGCAGTCCCTCGATGCCATAACGAGGGCCACTATACCGGCGCAGCACGCTTTCCGGCAGGGCGGCATCCACCAGCGTGATGTTCCCCATGATTGAGATGTTGCCGTAGAGCAGGTTGAGCAGCGCGGGCAGCTGCCCACAGGTCAGGTCGGCGTTGTAATGGATCTCCACCCGGTGCGCGTCCGCCACGTCGGGGTCCGGCGCGATATCCGCCACCTGGCCAAACACGTCCCGCCGGATGTGTTCCTGCGTAACGATGTGTTCCGGCACCTCGACCGTCTGCTCGAGCGCCATCTGCCGGGAGAAGGCCGCGATGTCTTCCCCCAAGCCCCGCACCCGGTAATACGCCTTGATGATTTCGTGCGACAAAGCCCTTGCTCCTCGTGCCATGGTCCGGCTGTGAGCGCGGATCATAGCGAATTGAAGTGAGGTCATGCAGGAAACGCAAACTATGAAAAATGAGTAATAGAATTTATGGAATTGCGTAGCCTGATCTTGTAGATTTGCGCCGTCTTTAGCGCAAGTCGTGGAGGTAGGGAACGGGCTGCGAATACCGGATCGCGGGGGCGCGACACCGGGGGTGGTGCATGGGTTGATGGCTAGTCTGGGAGAGAGGGGAATCCGCGCGTTGGCCACGCTGGCCTTGATGGCCGCGTTGTGTTTCGCCGTTTCCGCCGCAGATGCCGCCGTGTACTACGTGGACGCAAGCGCCGGTTCCGACAGCAATTCAGGCGATTCCCCCGCGACGGCTTGGAAGACCTTGGGCAAGGTGAACGGCTTCGCCTTCGCACCGGGGGACCGGGTGCGCTTCAAGCGCGGAGGGCAGTGGCGCGGGCGCATGGCCATCCTGCGGCAGGGCACCGCCGCCGCGCCGATCGTGTTCGAGCCCTATGGCGAGGGCGCGCCGCCCGAACTGAACAGCAGCACGCTGGTCACCTCCTGGAGCGACGCGGGCTTGAATCTCTATAAGTCGAACCAGGCGTCGCGGGTGGAGCAACTCTTCATCAATGGTGTGCGCGGCACGCAGCGAGCGGACCTCGCCTCGCTCGCGGCGCCGGGCGACTGGCACTGGAGCGGTGGCGTGTTGACGCTTTACTCCGCAGGAACGCCCGGCGTGGTGGAAGCGGCCATTGATCTGTTTGCCCTCTGGCTGGTGGGCGCCTCGTACGTGCACGTGGATGGCTTTCAGGTGGCGCGCTCGTTTCACCCCGTGTGGCTGCTCAACACCACGCATTGCGTCATCGAGAACGTGAATGTGTTCGATGGCGTGGGCTACGCGGGGATCGTCATCACGGCCGAGCTGGCCGGACGCGGCCGCGACAACGTCATACGGAATTGCGAGGTGACCCGCACTATCGGCAGCTCCGCCGCGCTGGCCGTTTCGAACAAGGGCTCCGGCATCTATGTGATTGGCAATGGCCATTGCGGTGCGAACCGCATCGAGAACAACCGCGTGCATGACAACGGGCACGAGGGCATCCTGCTCGGCGAGTCCGACAACAACGTGGTTTCCGGAAACACGGTCCACGGTCATGCGGAGTCGGGCATCCGCGTCGGCCTTCCGAAAAGCCACAGCAACCTGATTGAACGCAACACAGTCTATGGCAACGCGCTCTCGGTGGATGATCGTTTCGGCATCGATCTCATCTACGTGGGCAACGACAACGTGGTCCGGTACAACACGACCTTCGGTCAGCAGAGCATCCCCGGCGGCCCCTACAAGAGCGGCGGCATTCGCTTCGACGGCAATGACGGGGCAGGCACCATGCTCACCGAATCGACCGGCAACACCGCCTACTACAACCTGGTCTACGACGAGTTCACCGGCATCAACGTGTTCAGCTTCAGCAATGTGAGCGTGTGGAACAACACGGTGGTCGCCACGAAGGACTTCGGCATCGCGGTCAACGCCCCCACAGGCGTGACCCCCGTGAACACGGTGGTGAGGAACAACCTGGTCGCGCCCGCAAGCGGCACGGTGTTCGCTCACGTCAACCTGCAATCGTCGCAGGTGAACAACAATTTCTACTACATCCCCTCGGGCAGCTTCTTCGGATACAACAATTTCCTGCTGAGCTTCAGCACCTACAAGGCCTTTTCCGGGCTCGACGGCGCTTCACTCACCGGCGACCCTGTATTCGTGGATGCCGCCGTGCTGGATTTCCGCTTGTCGCAGACCTCCCCCGCCATTGACCGAGGAGTGCCCGCGGGCCTTTCCGTCGACTTTGCGGGAACCGCCGTGCCCTGGGGCGATGCGCCGGATATCGGTGCTTACGAATATCATGTGCCCGCGCCGCCCGAGGGAGAAGGCGCCAGCGAGGGAGAAGGAGGCATTGAGGGGGAGGGTGCCCCCGAAGGCGAGGGCGCACCCGAGGGAGAGGGCCTGACGGAAGGGATCGTTGAGGGCGGAACCGAAGGCGCTTCGGAAGGGGGCACCGAGGGCATGGTTGAAGGTGCACTGGAAGGGGAAGGCATTTGGGAAGGCTTCGTGGAAGGCATGCCGGAAGGGCGCACCGAGGGAGAACCTGAGGGAAGCACCGAGGGCAACACGGAAGGCATCGTTGAAGGAGTCGATGAAGGTGCGCAGGAGGGCGAGGGATCGATCGAGGGCATGACCGAGGGCGAGGGTGAAGGCACGCCCGAGGGCCAGGTGGAGGGAGCAATTGAAGGCGATCCCGAAGGAAGTATCGAAGGCGCGCCCGAGGGAAGCGCGGAGGGCGATGCCGAGGGCGGCGTGGAACCGGAGGGCGAGCCGGAAGGCCTGGTGGACGAGGGCGAGGGGAACGTAGATCCGGACGAGGATGGCACCTTCGATTTCCGCGCCAGCGCCGAGACGGGCGAAGCGCCCTTTCCGGTGGCCTTTACGGGCCTCTTTGAAGCCCGCCGCAAGGCGCACGATGCGCACTGGCACTGGGACTTCGGCGATGGCAGCCAGGGGGACGGACCGCAGGAAAGCCATGTCTACCACCAGCCCGGGGTCTACACGGTTACGCTCACCGTCACCACGCCGGACGAAACCTATTCCGTGGTAAAGCCCAACCTGATCAGCGTGGCCGCGCCGCTTCCCGCGCTTTCAGACTTCCGCCTCGCCCTGCTCTGCGCGGCGGTCGCGCTGCTGGCCGGACGCAAGGCCGCCCACCGCGTTGCGCGGAACTAGGCTCTGAACGAAAACTATCGAGAAACATCCCCCGACATGCGGCGGGCACACCGCCACATGCCACCCCCTTCAAAGGGGGACACCCATCAGGCGCTTCTACTTGTCCCCCTTTGAAGGGGGAAAGGGCACCCGAGAGTCCCGAGGGGGCACTGGGGGATGTTCTTCAAGTTTCGTGAACGGCCCTGCCCCGCCCTACGCGAGCACCGAGGTAATCAGGTTCCCATGCACGTCGGTCAGGCGACGGTCGAGGCCGTTGTGGTAATAGGTGAGCCGGGTGTGGTCGAAGCCCATCAGGTGCAACACCGTCGCGTAGTAGTCCCAGACCGTCACGGGGTCTAATTCGGCACGCCGCCCCAGGGGATCCGTGGCGCCATGGCTGACGCCGCCGCGCACGCCCGCGCCCATCATCCAACAGGTGAATCCATCCGGGTTGTGGTCACGGCCCGAGGTGCCCTCCTGCCGCGTGGGCATGCGTCCGAACTCCGTCGTCCAGAGCACCAGCGTGTCGTCGAGCATGCCCCGCTGCTTCAGGTCCGCAAGCAACGCGGCGGTGGGCTGGTCAAACACGGGGCAATGCCGCTCATAGTCCGCCTTCAGCGTCTTGTGCGCGTCCCAGTTCAGTAGACCATCCACCCCGGACGCGCGGGAAGCGCAATACAGATTCACGCAGCGCACCCCCCGCTCGAGCAGCCGCCGCGCAAACAGGCAGTTGCGGGCATAGGCCGCCTTGAGGGTGTTCGCGTCGTTCGTGCCGTAGAGCTGGTGCACATGCGCCGGCTCCGCGTCGAGGTTCGATACCTCGGGCGCGGAAAGCTGCATTCGCGCCGCGAGTTCGTAGGCGGCAATGCGCGCGGAAAGTTCGCTGTTACCGGAACGTTCCTGCATATGGCGGGCATTGAGCGCGTCAAGGAAGGCGCGCGTGTCCGCGTCTTCCTCTGCGTCGACACCCTCGGGCGGGCGCAGGTTGCGGATGGGCTGCTGCGCCGTCATCACAATGCCCTGGTGCTGCGCGGGCAGAAAGCCGTTGCTCCAGTTCGCCTTGCCATTCGGCGGCTCGCCGCGCACATCGGGCATGCACACATAGGCCGGCAGGTTGTCGTTCTCGCTGCCCAGTGCATAGCTGATCCACGCGCCCGCGCTGGGGAATCCCTCGGTGGCATGGCCGGTGTTCATGAATACGCAGCCCGGCCCGTGGGTGTTGGTCTTCGAGGTCATCGAATGGATGAACGCGATGTCGTCCACATGGCCGGACAAATGCGGCAGCAGGGTCGAGATCATCTTGCCGCTTTCACCCGCCGGGGCAAAGGGCCATGGGCTGCGCATCAGCGGACCGTTCTTGCCCTGAAAGCTGAGCATGTTCTCCTCGCCCGGCATCGGGGTACCGTCGAACTTGTCCAGCTCGGGCTTGTGCTCCCAGAGGTCCATGTGCGATGCCGCGCCGGGGCAAAAGATTTGGAGCACGCGCCGCGCCCTGGGCGCATGATGCGGTGCGAGGCGCGACAACCCCGCGCCGACCGAAGCCGCCGCCTCGCGCGACAGCAGCCCGGT
>JBJOID010000263.1:0-6459 GCA_046047315.1 Candidatus Hydrogenedentota bacterium
CCCCCTTCACTCTACTTTGTTTCCAAAAAATTATGGGTGCGGAGCTGCCCATGTTCAGTCTCTATAAATGGACATAATCTAATTACTACTCTCAGAGTATGGCGGCGTGGAATGCAACAAAGCAAGGATCAAGTGGCGGTAATTTACACATAGTAAGAGAGTACATAATACAACCCCTGCCGCGCGGATGCGCGGCACTCCCCGGCCCCCTCTGTGCCCTCCGTGCCTCTGTGGTCAATCCCTCTCCCGCCTGTCCCCCTCAATCCACCACCCGGCGATGCCGTGCGAGGAATTCCCAGATCGCTTCCGACGCTTCAAGCTGGGGCGAGGTGGCGCCCACGATGAAGGCGGGATACCAGTTGTCGCGGCCGGGCCAGGTGTGGCCGCCGCCGCCCACGCTGAGGAAGATCACCTCGGCCTCGGCGGGGCAGGGGTAGGTGTATCGCGTGACGCGGCCGGGGTCCTGCGCGTCGCGTGGCGGCAGTATCTCCGCCACGGGTGCGGATTCCGCGCAGCCATTGATGCGGGCCCACGCATTCGCCACCTC
The DNA here is from genome assembly GCA_046047315.1 of Candidatus Hydrogenedentota bacterium. Lineage (GTDB taxonomy): Bacteria > Hydrogenedentota > Hydrogenedentia > Hydrogenedentales > JAEUWI01 > WGMK01. The sequence goes on from JBJOID010000263.1 coordinate 548, forward strand.
CATCGCCGGGGGGAAGGACATGTCGCCGCCGCCGGTGGACACATCGCCCCCGCGATAGGGGACGATGTTGTCCTCCTCACCATGGATGAGCAGGGTGGGGAGGGGCGCGCCGGGCGCGCACTCGTCCAGCACGCGGCGCACGGGCGAGCCCGCCACGGTCGCCACCGCCGCCAGCAGGTCGGTCTGGCAGGCCAAGTATTGCGCCATCATGCCGCCCGCGGAGATGCCGGTGGCATACACGCGCGCGGGGTCAACGGCATATTCCGCCGCGAGCGATTCCACCAGCGCGCTGAGAAACGCAATGTCGCTGTCGTTGTCGCGCTGGCCGGAATTCCACACCCGAAATCGCCCCTGGGGATAACACACGATGAAACCCTCCCGGTCGGCAATCGCGTCGAAACCCGTCAGCCGCCGCATCCCCCGGGCGGTGTCGCTGAATTGATGCAGCGCCAGCAGCAGCGGCACCGGCTCCTCCCCCGTGTACGACGCGGGCACATGCACGTAGTAGCTGCGGGAGAGGCCGTCCACCTCGATGCTGCGCTTGCCGCTGGAACAGCCAGAAATCATCAGCAGGGCCACGCCCATCCATACCGCCCATAGCCTCGGTCTCACGCGCATTCCCTCCATGGCGGGCCTTTCCCGCGGATGCCGGTTGAACAAAAAAGCGGCCCGGAGTATTTGCTCCGGGCCGCGTCTAAGGAATCAAGGTCTGTGCGGAATCAGGGCTCCACGCCCAGGCAGTAGCCGTCTTCGCCCTGGTTGCAGAAGAAGTACGCGCCGTCCGTTGAGTTGTAAATCTGGATCAGGCGGAGCACTTCCGCAAGGGTGATGCGCCAATCCTGCGGGGCGAAGTCGAGGTCGTGCGGTTCGCAGTCACGCACCGGGCCGCCGGGCACAAAGCCCTCGTCGGTCGGGTCGCCCTGCTGGGCGCAACCGTATTCACCCGCGCTGATGATGCCCTTCGCACCCGTCACCAGGTTGAAGAACTGGATGCCGCGAATCAGTTCCGACAGGGTGATGCGGCCCAGCGGCGGGGCATAGTCCGCGCTGTGGTAACGGATCGGCTCTTCGCCTTCCTGACCTTCGGTCGTGCCTTCGCCCTCGGTCACGCCTTCACCCTCGCCCTCGGCCTGACCTTCGCCTTCCTCGGTGCCTTCCACCACGCCTTCACCTTCGCCCTCTTCCACCTCGGCCTCGCCTTCCTCGGCGCCATCACAGTTGATGTCGCCACGAATGGCGCCGCCGGGGCGGCTCGTGCTGTTCACCTGCACGTAATAGCCGGAGTCAATCACGGCATACTGCGCCGGCGACAACAGGATGAACGACGGGCTCACCGCCGACTGCAGCGGAATGAAGAGCTGGCCGGTCGTGCCGGGGCCGCCCTGGAAGATGCCAATCGACACCGCGTCCGGCACCGTGTGCTCGACCACCAGCAGCACCTGGCCCTCGAAGAGCGAGAAGGTCGCCGTGCCCGTGGCGGCGCTGCCGCTCGGCGGGTTCACCAGCGCCTGGTTCATGTTCACCACGCAAAGCACGTCCGTGCCCACGCCCTCTTCGTCGCCCTCGCCGTCGCCGCCGCCGCCTTCACCGTCCACGCCGCCTTCGCCCTCGCCGCCGTTGGTGTAGCAGGGCAGGCCGCAGCCGCCGCCGTCGATCGTCACCTCGGGATCAATCGCCGCCAGGATGAACCCGAAGGGATCCTGGTTCGCGCCGCGGAATTCGGCCAGGTTGCACACGCCGTCCAGGTCGCTGTCGCCCGTGCTGGCCAGCCACTTGCGCGCGGTCAGGTCAAACAGGCTCGCGTCGAGGTCGATGCCCAGCGTGTCGATGATGTTCTGCAGCACGTCCTGCGTGTTGCGTTCGCCAATGGTCGCCAGCCCGATGAACACCGGCTCGATCACGTCGCGGCCAATCGTGCTCACGATGTTCTCGCCTTCCGGCGTCTCCGCGTCATACGCGTCCAGCGCGGCAATCACCAGCTCTTCGTTGTTCAGCCACGCATCCAGCACGCAGCAGTGAATCGGCAGGTCGCTGTTCGCCAGCACGATATCCACCAGGTTGCCATGCGCAATGTCGAGAATGCCGTTGTTGTCGAGGTCGGCCGTCGCCGAATTCTGCCCGAGGATGGGCAGGTCGAGCAGCGTCTGCAGCGCCAGCTGCACGCCCGCGTCGAGGCCGGAGCTCACGCAGAAGCTGATGTCGCAGGGCTCTGGGCAGACGATGGGCTCTTCGCCCTCGCCTTCCACCACGCCCTCGCCCTCGCCTTCAAGCGCGCCTTCGATGGTGCCTTCGCCTTCGCCCTCAAAGGTGCCTTCGCCTTCTTCCACCACGCCCTCGCCCGTGGCGCGCACGGTGAGCACCTGCGGCGTGGCGCTGGATTCGGGGCTGGTCGGGCCGACAATGATGATGCCGGTGCTCACCACGCCGGGCGCCAGGTTGTTGCGGTTGATCGTCACCGTCACGGTGACGGCCGCGCCCCCGCCGAAGCCAAGCGCGAAGCTCTGGCCGCTGGGCGGATTGACGCTTTCCACCCACGGAATCGATTGCGGCACCACCTCAAACTGCGCGGTGGTGAAGAACGACCCGCTGTTGGTCACGTCGAAGGTGAGCGTCGTCTGGGTGAGTCCAAAGTCGAGCGTGCTCGTGCTGAGACTGATCTGCTCGCCCGAACCCTGCGGACAGCCGGAAGTCAGAATGGCGACGGGCACCATCATTCCCAGCATCAGCAGCCGGACTACTTTGTGGCGCATGGCGTGAATCCTCCTAAGATACCCTCTGCGAAACTCAAAATTCTTTGCGAAACACCTACACGAAAGAACTGTCGCAGCCACGCCAAGGCACAGCCGCGTACCCTCATCCATTTAGGCCCCATAAGTTTACAGCCATTCCCCTGTTAAGTCAAAGGTTCATTTGGCATTACGCCGCCCCACGCCTCTGGCCGCCCAGGCTGTTGAACCCGCCGCCCCGATTTGCTACCATGTTGTTTCCCGCCAAGGGTTTAAGCACCTCCATCCGCCCCGTTTCCGGGGCCTGAATCGTGTCCGGCGTTTTCCGGACAAGGAGTTCCCATGCCCGTCGTCGATTACAAGCGTTACTGCGAAATGCTCGACCGCGCCAAGGAAGGCAAATACGCCTACCCGGCGATCAACGTGTCGCAGACCGATACCGCCAACGCCGCCATCGAGGGCTTCGCCGCCGCCAAGAGCGACGGCATCATCCAGGTGTCCACCGGCGGCGGCGAGCACGCCACCGGCAACCTCAAGGACATGACCCTCGGCGCCATCCTGCTGGCCGACCACATCCGCGCCGTGGCCGAACGCTACGACGTGAACATCGCCCTGCACACCGACCATTGCCAGCCCGGCAAGGTGGACAAGTTCCTGGTTCCCCTCATCGAGGAGACCGAGCGCCGCCGCGCTGCCGGGCGGCCCAACGTGTTCAACAGCCACATGCTCGACGCCAGCGAGCTGCCCCTCGCCGAGAACATGGCCCTCAGCGTGCCCCTGCTCGAACGCTGCCACAAGGCCGAGATTATCCTCGAGGTCGAGGCGGGCGTTGTGGGCGGCGAAGAAGACGGCGTGAACAACGAGCACGCCCCCGCCGAGAAACTCTACACCACCCCCGAAGACATGCTCGCGGTGCACGAGGCCCTCAGCAAGGTGGCCGGAGCCCGCTTCATGTTCGCCGCCACCTTCGGCAACGTGCACGGCGTCTACAAGCCCGGCAACGTCAAGCTCAAGCCCACCATCCTGCGCGATGGCCAGGCCGCCGTGGTCGCCAAGTACGGCGCCGCCGCCAGTTTTGACCTCGTGTTCCACGGCGGCTCCGGCTCGAGCCTCGAGGAAATCCGCGAGACCCTCGAATACGGCGTCATCAAGATGAACGTCGACACCGACACGCAGTACGCCTTCTGCCGCCCCGTCGCCGATCACATGTTCCGCAATTACGATGGCGTGCTGAAAGTGGATGGCGAAGTGGGCAACAAGAAGCAATACGATCCCCGCGCCTTCCTCAAGCTCGGCCGCGCCGGCATGGCCAAGCGCGTGATGCAGGCCTGCGACGACCTGCGCAGCACGGGAAAAACCCTCGGCCGCTGAGGCCACATCGGGTGTATAATCAACCACAGCGATCGGGCCGTCGGGGAAACCTCCCCCTCGGCGCCCTTGGATGCGTCACCCCCTTTGCTGGGGCACGAGAGAAAAGGTAACGCGCGCTGCTCCCCCGTTGAAGGGGGATGTTGATGACCCCGCGATCAGCGGCACGCGATACGAAGACCCGGGAAAGGATACGATGGAGATCATCCTCGCCAAGCCGCGCGGCTTTTGTGCCGGCGTCGAACGCGCCATCAAGTGCGTTGAGCGCGCGCTCGAGCGTTTCGGGCCGCCGGTCTATGTGCTCAACAACATCGTGCACAACCAGCACGTGGTGAACGAGCTGCGCGACAAGGGCGCCGTCTTTGTGAAGAACCTCGACGACGTGCCCGAGGGCGCGCACCTGCTCTTCAGCGCGCACGGCGTCGGGCCGGACCGCTGGGAGCATGCCCGCCGCTTGAGCCTCGAGGTGGTGGACGCCACCTGCCCGCTCGTCGAGAAAGTGCACAACGAAGCCCGCCGCTTTGCCAAGCGCGGCTATACCATCGTGCTCATCGGCGAGACCGGCCACGACGAAACCATCGGCACCATGGGCCAGGCCCCCGACCACATCCGCCTCGTCACCTCCGTCGCCGACGTGGAAACCCTCGAGGTGCCCGACCCCGACAACCTCTCCTACATCACCCAGACCACCCTCAGCGTCGACGACTGCCAGATCATCATCGAGGCGCTGAAGAAGAAATTCCCCAACGTGATGGCCCCGCCCAGCGAGGACATCTGCTACGCCACCACCAACCGCCAGCACGCCGTGCGCAACCTCACGCCGCAGGTGGATCTCGTCCTCGTGGTCGGTGACAGCGAGAGCGCCAACAGCACCCGCCTCGCCGATATCGCCCGCGACATGGGCAAGCCGTCCTACCTTATCCTCGACGCCTCCCGGATACAGCCCGGATGGCTTGACGGCGTGCAGAAGGTGCTCGTCACCTCCGGGGCCTCCGTGCCCGAGAAGCACGTTCAGGGCGTCATCGAGCATCTCAAGGCGCTCGAGCCCTCCACGGTCGAAGAGCGCGACCTCGTCAGCGAAGACGTCTTCTTCCGCCTTCCCGCCAGCATCGCCTGATTCCGTTCAGCGAAAAGTCCACAGCTCCGGCTTGGGCAGGTGCGGGGCCTCGTTGAAGCAGCTCAGGTTGAAGCGCTCGCCGGTGAACAGGAATTCGGTGAGCGCGCCGTTGCGCAGCGTCCAGATCAACTCAAGGGTCTTGAGCGCGGGCGAGTGCAACGCATAGTGCATGGTGGCCGCCACGGTGCCGCCCGAGGTGAACGCCGCAATGCGCGCGCCACCCTCCGCTTCCGCCGTGATGCTGGAAATCACCCCGTGCACCCGCTCGATGAAGGCCGGCCATGATTCGATGTGCGGCTCGTCGATCTCCCCGTTCACCCACATCTGCGTCACCGCCTCCACCAGGTGCTGCACCGTGCGGTATTTCTCGTCGGCGTTGGGCGCATCGTCGAAGGCCTTGCGCAGCGTCGCCATGTGCTCGTTGGACTGCGGCAGCACTTCCTTCGCATGCCGCATCAGCTCGCCCCAGGCAAATTCGTCCAGCGCGGGCAGCATCACCAGTTCGGGCGTTGGAAGCCCCGCGTCGCGATAGGCGCTCGCCGCTTCCTCGGCGCTCTGACGATGACGCTTGCGCGGCCCGATGTAGAACTGCGTGTAGCGCATGCCATGCGCCACCCAGTATTCCCCGAGCAACCGGCATTGCTTCCGCCCAAGGTCGGACAGGTTGTCGTAGTCTTCGGCGAGGAACGAGGCCTGGCCAT
>JBJOID010000264.1:0-9439 GCA_046047315.1 Candidatus Hydrogenedentota bacterium
TTTCCTGGGGATTCGGCGGCTGGATTTGCAGTTCGAATTCCAGGTTGGTTGTACCTGAGTTACCTTCAACAACCTCACCGCTGGTCACCGCCACCGCGCTCACGTTGTCGCCCAGCGTCTCGGCGACAATGCGAAGGTTGTCGATATACCAACCCGCGTTCACAAAGGTGCTGTCCGCGGTGAACCCGAAACGGAAGCGCACGCTCTCGCCGATGAAAGCCGTCAGGTCCACCTGCTCGATGTCCCAGAAGGTCTCGTCCACGGAATCACGGTAAAGCTCCGACCACGTCGCCCCGGCATCGGTCGAGATATCGATGAAATAGAAATCCGAACCCACTTCCGCGCCGACAAAGTCCCACCACTCCAGCGTCACACTCGGATAGATGATGGGTATAGACACGTCGAACGTCATGGTGGCAAGGCCCGAGCGGCTGCTGCGATACGCGCATTCCGAGCCGTAATCGAACACAAGCGCCGTCACCGGGCTTACGTAGCCAAAGTCATTCGGTAGGCATGCGCTATTGGTCTTGAAGCGCCAGTCACCCGTGAGGCGCCACTGTGCCGCCAGGTTGCCGCCTTCGAATTGCTCCGAATAAAGCACCTGTTGCGCGGCAGCCAATCCCGGCGCTGCCCACGCCACGGCAATGAGCGCCAACAGTGCCGCCCTCCGCAACGCGCCCCGGGCGCGCGAGCCCGCCGTGTTTCCGGTGTGATGAATCCTGCGCATCTGAGTCACCTCTGCTTCGCCGCCTCGCGGCGATTCGCTCATGCCTGCGGCTACGGTGCGTGATTTACTGGCCATCGTTCAGCTCCAACACGTCGGAGACGCGCGTCAACTGGAAGGTTCCCTGCACGTAAATGTCGTTCCGGTGAACCCCGCTGATTCGTTCCTTATAGGTGCCGCCAATCAGGTCATAACCCCAGTTCGGCAAATCCAGGGCCTCGGGATCCTGGTCCTGAAATTCCAGCCGCACCTTTCGAATGAAGGAATAGGATTCGAAACCTTCCGGCAGCGGCGTCGCCTCGTAGCGTTCCGTCAGGTTGTCGTGGTCGGGATGGAAACGGTGCAGGAACGGGTTCGTGGAATCCTGATAGTCCGTCAGGATATCCACCTCCAACACATCCGGCGAGGGCTCCGTCATGGTCAAGGGCTGCCGGAAACTGAAGACCGGCGCAGTGATGCGACGGCCAACCACCTCGCCATCGCGCATGGCCACGCCCGTGAACTGCGGAATCTTCGATTCGTCGGTCACCAGCACATAACGCGAGGGGGTAGTGACTTCCCCCTGCTGGTTAACCACCGGTTGCACCTGCATCATCGCCACGCTTTGCAGGAGCCTTGCCGTGCCCGTGCCGTCGATATGAACGATGATTCGGAAGTTAAAATCCCCAGACGATGTCGTCGGCACCGTAAGGTTCGTGGGATTCGCGGCCTCGCTCACCTTGGTTACCGTGACTGTGCCGGCCCAAAGCCCGCCTTCGCTGCTCAGCTTTTCCGCCGATACCGGCAACCGGTAGGTCTGGATGCCGTCGCTGACTTCCAGAAGGCTCGCATACCACGCCTTGCCTTCCCCGGCACTCGGCATGTCGGCGCGGCGGACGCCAAGTTCAACCTGCTGCTGGCTGTTCGGAGGCATTACGAAGCGCAGCGGTTCCTCCAGCGGCTTCCACTTCAGGTATTCGAGATAAGAAAGCGCAACCGGCCCGGCAAGCGCAGGCAGCGTAGCGTCCTTGTTCTTGGAGACCGGAGCCGCGGCGGGCAGCATGCGAAGCGTAACGATGCGCTCCGTCGTCCCGGAATTCGTCAGGCGCAGGGTCTGCTCATTCAGAAGGTCACCAAACTGCAATCCGTCGGCGATGTCGTAGTCCACCGTCAAGGGGCCCGAGTAGGTCGATTCCCCTTTGCAATAAACCCAGTAGGCCTCGCCCGAGCGCATCGTCGCGGTGTCTTTGTTCGTCACCTCCTCCGCCATGCCGTCTGCCTTGATGCGATAGATCGCCTGGCCATCCAGAGCCTTGTCCCCGCCAAAGAAGGTCTTGAACGTGGGGGGGCTTGCGGCGTCAACCTGGAATCCCACCAGGTTCAGCGCGTCCGGGAGCCAATCCAGTTTGCGGATAACCATCTTACCCGTGAGTGTCAACTGCACCGGGCTGCTGCTTCCAAGCTCGATCAAGTAGCAGCGTCCGCCATGCACGGCATAGAGGTCCGTTAGGAACGACTTGGGACTATCGACCGGGAAATAAGTCAACCAGTCCGGTGACTCCGGCCGAAGTTCACTTGGGTTCCGGGTGAACTGGCGGGGATCGAAACTCTTGTTCCAATACCAGACACTCTCGATGGGTACATCTTGGAAAACCGACGCGCAGGTGTTGTCGTCCGGCTGCACTTCCAGATACACCGCATTCCAGCCTGGCTGAAGGTCAAGCGTTTGCTCGGCCCACTCCGCCATTGCTGGTGCCGCAGGCAGCAGCAGAGCCAGAAGCAAAGTTCGCATGGTGGCACATTTCCATCGAGACATGACGGATTCTCCTTTGCCAGGGAACGGCACGGATACAGGGGGGGCGTGAGTGAATAAATTTAACGAACACACAAGACAAGGTGTTCGTTATTATTGCCGTACTAATAACCGGCAATGCTTCTCCCCTGCATTGTTCTTGGTGGACTAATCCCGGCAACACCCCAAGCTACCGGAATTTTCCCTCGCCTAACACTCCTAGGAATAACACTTACCAGAAGTAAATGCAAGCGATTTCCAAAGTTTCGCATCCACACACTCGAATGCGGGATATGCGGGAGGGGGTTCCCAATACCCAAAAACACTTAAGTGTATGTGAATCCGATACTTGAGTTTATTTCGCCCGCCGGATTGCAGTACCGTCATTCGTCATCGAAACGGGCTTTATCCGAAGGAGCTCAAGATTCTGTTTTTTTTTTTTACAGCCGGTGCTCTCAAAAGTGCGCATAGCCCGGTGTAAGGGCGTGACGCTTGTGCTTGTAATAAGCGTCAACTTGTGCTAAAGTTTTCGCAACCTAAACCCAAACGGGAATCAGGCAAGATGTCCAGCAGAATGAAACATATGGCCGTTACGGCGTGGCGCACGCCGCGTAATCGTTACGCGGCCGTATGCGGCAATGCCGTGCTGCTGGCCACCCACCAGCCTGACGGAGGTTCCCGGGGATAACGTAGACTAACCAGTCCAACAACCCAGAGCGCCGCAGGCCAGGCTAAGCAGCCCAACCTGCGGCGCTCTTGTTTTTTCCATCAAAGCCGCCGGGCATGGTGTTCGGCGAAAAGTAAAAAAGGTACACGAAATGAAAAACTCCTGCAGCGTAGCCGCCATTCCGTTCAATCATCGCCTATGGCCCAATGCGAAGCGAATGATGCAGCGAACGCCCACCCCAAGCAACGACACCGATGACTTAGGCCCCTTCAGAGGAGTGGAGAGAAATGGCCCAATACAACCCTGATTTCTGGGAAGTCCCGACCGATATCACCACGCTGGACCGTGTGCCAGCGGACAAGGCTTTGTGGTTCGAGAATGAAGTGGACCGCGAACGGAGACACGCAATGCGCGACTTTTTTGAACAAGTGGCCCCCGCCGTCGAGGCGCTCATCGAAGACGAGCTGACCGACCGGCAGCGGGAAGTCGTGAAGTTGTATTACTTCTACGGCAAGACGCAGGAAGACATCGCCGAGATTCTGGACCTGACCCAATCGACGGTCAGCCGGCACCTCTTCGGCACGGTGCGCGACGGCCGCAAGGTCGGCGGCGCCATCACCAAGCTGCGCAAGGCCATTGACCGCGCCCGTGACTCCAACATCAACAACGCTTTGGACACGCTGCAGGAGCGGCTGGCCGAAGCGGTCTAGCACTCCGTGCTGATACCGGTTGTCCCCTCAGCCGCCCGGTGGAGCCCAGCCTCCCCGGGCGGTTGCTTTATATGCTCTGCTCACCACGGTAGCCCAAAGGCCTCGGCATGGTGATAGGCCAGGTGATCGCGCAGGATATTCCGTCCGAAATCGTTTGCGTAATCGCGCCACGTGGTGTGAATGTGATTCGCATTATTCTGCGTGTTCGCGTATTCGATGACCCACGTTGGACTTTGAATGCGGTAGTAATGCTTTTCTCCGACATCCAGTCCGCCGTACCAAGCGAATCGGGTCTGTTCCAGAGACTCCTCCGCAAGAGCGCTCCCTCGACCCTCCGCAATCGGTCTGGCCTGAACATCCACGTACACCTGAATGAGCTCTTTCAGTTGCTTCTTTTGTTCCGGTCCGAGCTCAGCGTAGGGAATTCCTGCCCCCTCGGGCGCCTCCGCTTCGGATTTCATGTGGGTGATTACGTCGGCGATGGCCTCATTACCAGCAAGCGCCTTGGCGCGCTGTTCTTCATTTAGCGATTGCATCAGCGCCCGCGCAAGGTCCTCTTCTAACGATTGGGCGCGCGTGTCTTTGAGGGGGCCTTCCAGCACCCGTGCCGGGTTCGATCCAATAAATTGTGGTGTGCTGGCCATCACGCGGCCTTCCTTGATAAGCCAGTTCAGGGATAGATGGTGTCCCTCCCAGCGCAGGGACCAAGGACCCTTTTCTCCCGGTTCTCCCCAGACGGATAGAAAATAGTGTGATGCCGAGTAGCTATCCGGGTTGTCTTCCGCCAGCACGTCATCCAGCGCCCGCACCGTTTCCACTTTGGAGAATCCGCTGGCGCTCAACGCCACGCGCACGCACTCAAGGAGCGCTTGTTGCTGTTCCTCGTTGCAGGCCGAAAGCGGCACGCCAGGGTGCTCCCCTGGGAAGAAGCTCCAGATGGTCCTGGCCTTGTCATCGAAGGCGTATTGCAGCCGGGGTACAAGCTCGGGTCCAAGCAGGTCTCGGGCATGGCGCACCCGCTCGATAAGCTCGGTCACCAGGGTGACTTCTTCCGCCGCTGCGCCCCATGTGCCGAGCAGCAGCAACAAACTGATAATTCCTTTTCGCATGCGGTCGCCTCCCACGAGCTTGTTTATTGAAAATGACGCCGCATTCTAGCGTCGCGCTCTACTCAAGCAAAACCCGTGGGCCTTGATGTTTTCCGTGGTATCGGTTAGCGTGTAGCTCCTGCCGCGAACGGGCCACGTCACTTTATGGGGAAGTCATTCATGGGGTTTATCAGGAATCGTCTGCTGGTCGTTTGGATGAGTTTGATTTGTACGCTCGGTTCCGCCCATGCAGACTTCGTAAACTTCGAGTCGCCCCACGTCCATCCCTTGGACGTCAGTCCGAACGGCACCCTGCTGGCGGCATGCAACACGGCCGACAATAGGGTGGAGCTCTTCGATCTTTCCTCCGGCCAGCCCCAATACCTGCGCAGCGTCGTGGTCGGCATCGATCCCGTTTCGGTTCGCTTTGTGTCCAATTCCCGCGCGCTGGTCGTCAACCATGTCAGTGACAGCGTCAGTTTTGTAGACACCACGATGGGCGTCGTTATACGCACCATCAATGTGCCCGACGAACCCTGCGATGTGGTGACCGCCGGTCCCTCGGGCCGCGCCTTCGTGAGCTGCTCGCAGGTGAATAAGGTCGCGGTGATCAATTATCTCAACGGCACGGTGGATTCCACGGTCGATGTGTTGGGGGAAGACCCCCGCGCTTTGGCCGTCAGCCCCGACCGCTCGAAAGTTTATGTGGCCGTATTTGAGTCGGGCAACCGCAGCACCGTGATTGGGGGAGGGGCGGAGGATCTTTCGGTCATTCCTTATCCGCCCAATACCGCTTCCAACAGCCAGGGCCCTTATGGCGGCGTGAACCCACCGCCTAACTTTGGCAACGACTTCTTTCCGCCCAAGAATCCGGGTAATGGTCCGGCGCCTCGCGTGGCCCACATCGTAAAGCAGAATGGACTGGGACAGTGGCTGGACGACAATAACCGCGACTGGACCAGCATGGTCAGCGGCTCCAACGCCGCCGCGTCAGGAAGACCCCAGGGCTGGACCCTGCTGGACCATGACCTCGCCGTCATCGACGCCAGCACGCTCGCCATCAGCTATGTGGATTCGCTGATGAACATCAACATGGCGCTCTCGGTAAACCCGGTCACAGGGCGCGTTGCCGTTGTGGGCACCGAGGCCATCAATGAGTTGCGCTTCGAGCCGAACGTGAACGGTATCTTCGTGCGGGTAATGATGGCGCTGGCTTCGGACACCAGCCAGCAGGGCCTCGCCGATTTGAACCTGCTGCACCTATCCCAGGCACAGTTGACCGAACACGGCTCCAACGACCCTTATGCCAGGCCGCGCGTCTCCCAGGTTGCGCGTGACAAGTCCATCGGCGACCCGCGCGGCATCGCATGGAATGCCGCCGGTAATCGCGCCTACATCACGGGCATGGGCTCAAACAACATGATTGTTGTGAACTCCCTCGGGGACCGTGTCAGCAACGCCGCGACCATAGAACTCCGCGAGGCCCCCACCGGCGTGGTTGTGGATGATCTTCGGAATCAGGTGTATGTGCTCAATCGCTTCCACGCCTCGATATCCACGGTGAGCATCGCCTCGGAATCCGAGGTGGCCAACCTGCCTTTCCACGACCCAACCCCCGCTGCCATCAAGCTGGGCCGAAAGCACCTGTATGACACCCGCAAGACCTCGGGTCTTGGTCAAGTCTCCTGTGCTTCCTGCCATGTGGATGCGCGATTCGACCGGCTGGCCTGGGACTTGGGTGATCCCGCCATTCCGCCCAAGCCCGCCCGGGACCTTTCCGAGGGCGGCGACCTGAATCTGGGATTCGACTTCCCATTGCTCGACGATGGCTTCCGGGACTTCCATCCCATGAAAGGACCCATGACCACCCAGACGCTTGTGGGAATCATGGGTCATGAACCTTTCCATTGGCGTGGTGATCGCCTTGGTCTGGAAGAGTTCAACCCCGCCTTCGAGGGGTTGCTTGGGGACGATGAACTTCTCACTCCCCAGGAAATGCAGCAGTTCAAGGATTTCCTCGCCACCATCCATTTTCCTCCAAACCCGTATCGCAATATCGACAACTCCCTGCCGACGAATCTTCCCCTTCCGGGGCATTACGCCACCGGGGACAATGAGCTTCCGGAGGGTACGCCACTGCCCAATGGCAACGCTGTCAACGGCCTGTTTCTGTATCGCGGCGCGCCCAATGCCTCTGGCCTGCCGACGCGTGTGCTTGATCAGGACGCCTTCACGTGCATGACCTGCCATACCCTGCCCTCTGGAGATGGCCCCAGCGGACGCTTCAATGGCAGCGGATGGACTCCCATTCCGCCTGCTCCCAATGGCAACCGCCACGTGGGCATGGTGTCGGTGGATGGCTTCTTCAACCGGGCCATCAAGGTGCCCCACCTGCAACCGGTCTACGACAAGGTGGGCTTTCAGATGGTCAATCGCAATGGGGACAAGACCAGCCTTGCGGGTTTCGGTTATGTGCATGACGGCACCATCGATAGCATTGAGCGTTTCTTCGCCGCCGGAGGCCCGCACGAGGGCGCATTCCGCTTTGAGAACGATCAGGAAGTCGCCGACATGGTGGCCTTGATGCTTGCCTTCTCGGGAAGTGATTTCCCACAGACTCCCGCCGTAAATCCCGTGTTCAATCCACCGGGCACGCCATCGCTCGACGTGCACGCCGCTGTAGGGAAACAGGTTACCTTCACCGCCCTGGGGCCCAATTTCTTCCCCGGCCTTAATGAGCTTATGGAGGTTTGCGAAAACAGCCCGCGCATTGAGCTCGCCGCCTCCGGCTTATGGGGCGGCGTGCAGCGGGGCTTCCTCTATCTCGATGGCGAGGACTTCATGCCCGACGTGAATGGGGGAGAGTTGATCGACCTTGCGGCGCTCTTGGCAGGTTTACAGGATTTCGACGCGCTCACCTTCACCGTGGTGCCTGCGGGCACAGGCGAGCGCTTCGCACTGGATCGAGACGGCGATGGTTATTTCGACCACACCGAGCGCTTGGATGGCAGCGACCCACGCGATCCGCAAAGCTTTGGCCCGCAGGAAGGCGAGGTGGAGGGAGCGGAGGGAGAGGGCCAGATCGACGGAGAAGGTCAGGTCGAGGGCACTGAGGAAGGGCTTACTGAGGGATCCCCTGAAGGAGCTTCTGAAGGCATCGACGAGGGGAGCGCTGATGGCGAGGGGACTTCGGAGGGGGAGGGAGAAGGAACGGTGGAGGGTACTTCGGAAGGCTCCACGGAAGGTGAGGGACCGCTCTTCAACAGCGCGGATACCAATCAGGACAACCTCATCTCCCTTGCGGAATTGTTGCGCCCGGTTCAGTTCTACAACGCGCGCGGCTTCCGATGCGCCACGGATGCGGAAAGCTCGGAGGATGGCTATCTGCCGGGATTTGGAGCGTGTGATGCTTGCGAGCCCTATACCGGGGACTACCTTGCGCCGAAGTGCCGCCTGAGTCTCTCCGAGTTGTTGCGGCTCATTCAGCTCTTCAATGTCGGTCAGTACCACCGCTGCGACACGCCCGATAAGTTCTGCCCGGGACCTGCGAGCTAGTCTGGATTGCGGAGGCGTGCCTCCGCTTTCGTGTCGGGGTTTGTCCCCCTTGGAGCTTCGTGCTCCCGATTTCTAATCCGAGCCGGAAAGACGAAGGCAAGCCTTCTGATTGAAGGCGCAGGCAAGCAACAGCAAGCAAAACGCCCCCGCAGGTTTGATGCCTGCGGGGGCGTAATATTTGCGAATGCTTGTGCTGCGGACTAGCGCGCCAGCTTGAGCAGGTTGCCCGACATGTCGGACTTCTTGTTGAGGCTGTGCGTCGCACGGTCGGGCACATGCCGCATCTGGGCGCGTTCACGCCGAGACAGGTGGGCATATGGGTCGCGCTTCGCGCTCGCGGCTTCCCGCGCCTCGCGCGTCTGCTGCGCGCGCTCGAGACGAATCGCCACTTTCTCGTCGCTCTCGGCAGGGTAGTGGTCGTTCTTTTTAACCGAGGGGTAGTACCACAAGGTGCTCGCAGCATCCCGGACATTGCGCAACAGGAGGTCTTCGTTGATCCGCTTGTTCACGCGGTGCGTCTTCTTGAATTCACGGTAGTCGGTCAACGGCTTGTACACCATGCCGTTGTAGATGCTTTCCCCGAGTTCAATCGCGCCGATGCCGGCGCCGCGCAGGGTCTCCGGCGTGCCTAGCACGGGCGTGTTCATGTTGCCATCGCGAAAGGCCTTTCCCGTCTGGAAGAAAAGCGCGCCGACACCGCTGATGGCCCACTTGATTGGGCGCAGCGCCGGTTCCTCGGGATTGCCAAACTCGCCCACGTAGGCGGGCTGCACCGCCCCTGCGGTCGCGCATCCCACACAAAGCGTTCCGAGCAGCAGTAACTTCTTCATCAAGGTTTCCTCCCGGTCGGCCAGGCAGATTGAATGCGATGTTTCACAACCTGAACCGCCCTGCCATTTTAGCAGGATCGGTATTTGTTGACAA
>JBJOID010000265.1:0-3769 GCA_046047315.1 Candidatus Hydrogenedentota bacterium
CAACCACAATTACCACGCCGGCAACACCGACCGCCCCATCGCCGGGCTGCTAAAGGACCTCAAGCAGCGCGGCATGCTCGACGAGACGCTGGTGATTTGGGGGGGAGAATTCGGACGCCAGCCCACCGCCGAATACGCCGAGGGCACAGGCCGCGACCACAACGCCTACGGCTTCACCATGTGGATGGCCGGCGGCGGCATCAAGGGCGGACACTCCTTCGGCCAGACCGACGAGCTCGGCAGTCGCGCCGTCGAGAACCGCGTCCAGGTCAAGCACCTGCACGCCACGGTCCTCCACCAGATGGGCCTCGACCCCAACGCCCTCGCCTACTTCTACAACGGCCTCGACCAGAAGCTCGTCGGCGTCGAAGGCGCCGAGCCGATCTACGACATCATCGCTTAGCGACCCGTCGCAGCGCGTTGCGCACCCTGCCGCGCGCAGGCCTCCAGCAGGTCGGCAGCGCGTTCGGTCGCGTTGGCATGGCGGACGGCGCCGCGGAAGCGCCACGCGTTGGCGCGGTACGACGGATCCTCGACCAGCCGGTCGATCTTCGCCAGCAGCTGCTTGCCGGTAATCCGCCGCACATTCCCGCCCAGGCCGAATCCCTCGGCGATGATCTTCTTCGTGCCGATCTTCTGCTCCTCGTGGCTGGGCAGCGCCAGCATGGGCACGCCCGAAGCCAGCCCCTGGTACATCGTGCCGTTGCCGCCATGGCAGACCATCGCCTCCGACACGTCAAGCAGCCGCGAGCCGGGCGCATAGTTGGCGAAGCGGAAGTTCGACGGCGCCCGCTTCATGCAGGCCTCGCTCACCTGGTTCCCCGTGGTCACGACAAAGCGATACCGCGACTTGCCCAGATCGTCGTACACCCGGTCCAACAGCGGCTCGAGGAACCCCGTAGACCCCATCGTCAGGTAGATGTTCGGCCGGCCGTCATGCAGCTCGTTGTACCAATCCGGCAGGGGGAAAGGCGGCTCGGAAAGCAGCGGCCCAATCGCGTGCCAGTTGGGGAATTCCTTCAGCGGTGAGAAGAGCTGCGGCAAATCCGGCGACAGCATCAGCGTCTTGTGCCACAGGTCATAACCGCTGATGGGCTCCACCCCGTGGCGGCGGTAGACCCGGTTGCGTATCGGCCCCCAATAGGTCTTGTCCATCAGGTCGATCAACGGCCGAAGCGGCGAGAGCGGATGATAGAATTTGGTGTTGTAGGCGTTGAACACCCCGGCGGCCGGAATCCCCAGCACATGGCCGGCCGGGCTCACCCCAAGGCTGGCGTCGCCCAGCATCAGGTCGGGACGCTCCTCCTGCCCCACCCGGATGATGTCCTCCATGATGACCTCAAGCGGCGCCCACTCCTGGTGGCGAATCAGGTCGTGCAGCGCCACCAGCCCGCCCCGGTTCTGGAAGCGGTCCCAGGCCCACGGCCAGTTCGGCTCCTTCACACGCACCGTGCGGAAGCCCAGCCGCTGGGCATTGCCCAGCCGCGACATCGGGTACTCGGCGTTTTCACCCGCAAAAACCACCTCATGCCCGCGACGGCGCAGCACCTTGGCGATTTCCAGCGTGCGACCCACGTGCGCCAAAACCCAGCAAAGTGGAAATATTACGATCTTTAACGGCTTCTCACCCTTGTCGAACAGGGGTTCCAGATGCTGCCGCGCGGTTTGTTCGTGGAGATTCAAGAGATTTCCTCGGGTAGGGCCGGGTGTAACCGGCGATACTGCAATGCACACTACTACCCATACGGGAGTTTTTTGTTACGCGAACGTAACGTCGGTCTTGTTCAGCGGTACCGTGGAGGGTTGTATTTCACCTCACGGAGAACCGCGGCATGCCCCGCATATCCATCATCATTCCGGCCTACAACGAAGAGCGCTATCTGCCCGCCACGCTGGAGGCCATCCGCCGCGCCGAGGCCCACCTCGGCGAGCCGGTCGAGGTGATCGTCGCGGACAATTGCAGCACCGACGCCACGGCGCAGGTCGCGGCAAACTTCGGCGCCAAGGTCGTCACGGTGACCACGAAGAGCATCGCAGCCGTGCGCAACGGCGGCGCGGCCCAGGCCACCGGCGATATCGTCGCCTTCTCCGACGCGGACAACCTCGTTTCCGAGAACCTCTTCTCCGAGATCAAGGCCGCCATGGATTCGGGCCGCTTCGTCGGCGGCGGCATCGGGCGCGTGCACATGCAGCGCCTCTCCCTCGGAACCTTCCTCTTCAACTGGCTGCCCTTGCGCATGACCCCCCTCATGACCGGCGTCTCGATGGTGCTCTTCTTCACCTCGAAGGAAACCTTCGATCGCATCGGCGGCTTCGACGTGCAAACCCTGATGGCCGAGGACTATGAGTTCGGGTGCCGCCTCAAGCGCGAAGGGCGACGATTGGGCCTGCGCTACAAGCACCTCTACCGAGCCAGCGTCACGGTCAGCACGCGCAAGTACGACGAGTTCGGCGACTTCTTCATCATCACCAAGCTGCACAAGGTGGTGCGCGCCATCCTTGGTGATCGCGCCGTGCTGGATGAATTCTGGTACGAGCCCAACCGGTAGCCTGTCGCTTGAAGCGAAGCAGTAAGGAGTACAACGGCATGCGTGAATTCTTGAAGCGGGCGGAAGCCCGGGCCACGAAATGGGTGGTGGGCCT
Organism: Candidatus Hydrogenedentota bacterium; assembly: GCA_046047315.1. Classification (GTDB taxonomy): domain Bacteria; phylum Hydrogenedentota; class Hydrogenedentia; order Hydrogenedentales; family JAEUWI01; genus WGMK01. Next base: position 2,644 of record JBJOID010000265.1, read on the forward strand.
CTTCATGCCCGACCTGGCCCGCCAAATGCAGGCGGAAGGACTTTTCGAGCAACCCGCCGAGGGCGCTGCTCCCGAGTACATGGTGGTCGAGGACCACGGCGCGGACATCACCATCTTCAGCTTTTCCGGCTTCGACATCCTCTATGCCGGCTTCGCGCGATATGAGTTCCGCAAGGTGCTCAACGAAATCGGCTGCAAGGCCAACCTCGTCTTCATACGCGATCCCAACCGCATGGGTTTCCACGTCACACCGGACAATCAGCCCGGCGGGCTCGAGTTCTTCGAGGCCGAGATCAATCGCATCAAGGAACAGCTCGGCGCACAGCATAACGTCGCGGTGGGCTCGTCCAGCGGCGGCTCGGCCGCCCTCTGGTTCGCCACGCGCTGCGGCTTCGACGAGGCCGTCATCTTCGGCGCCGCCCTCACCGCCGAGGGATTCTGCAAGCCCGCCCACGTTTGCGCCACCCTGCTCAACCTGCGCCAACTCCTGCGCGAACCCAGCGGCTATTTCGAAATGCTGGTGGTCACGCTCGGCGCATGGTGGGGACGCAAGCCCCTGCTCAAGCGCTTCGGACGCGACGGCCTCATGAACCCGCTCGCCGCCTACCAGAACGCCCATCCCAGCGCCCCGCGCATCACGTATTACTACGGCGCGCGCGCCTTCACCGACGCCTGGCACGCCCGCATGATGGCCGCCTACGATCGCGTCCGTCTGGTGCCCCTGCCCACCGGTCGCCACAACACCCCCGCCTTCCTCAAGGAACGCGGCCAGCTGGCCATGGCCCTGCAGGCCGGCATGAGCCTCGCCCGCTAACGCCAGCGCCCCGGTGCATCCTCGGGGCGGGCATGGTAAACTGCTTGGTCAGGGGCGAGTCGTGGGCTTTATTGTCCCGCCGCGCGCCTCCTGCGGGAGCACAACCATGGCCGTAACCACCACCGACGCCTTGCACACCCAGCGCGCGCTGGCGCGGCCCATCCGTGTTGTCACGGCCACGTCCCTCTTCGACGGGCACGATGCCGCCATCAATGTCATGCGCCGCATCATGCAGGACCTCGGCGCCGAGGTCATTCACCTCGGCCATAACCGCTCCGCCGAGGAAATCGTCGGCGCCGCCATCGAGGAAGA
>JBJOID010000266.1:0-7608 GCA_046047315.1 Candidatus Hydrogenedentota bacterium
CGAGCGCTTGCCACCAGAAAGTGCAGCATTGTTGGCACCACGGCGAGGAGGGTCACCTGTTCATTGCGGATTAGGTCGAAGGTGTGGCTGGCGTCAAAGCGGGAACTCAGCACGATGCTGCTGCCGGTCATCAAGGGAGCATTCATCATGGTGGTCTGGCCGAAGCCATGGAAAAGCGGCAGGACACAGAGGAACACGTCCTCTGGAAAATAGCGCAAGGTTCGGGTGCTGATGGTCAATGCATTGTTGAACAGGTTGAAATGCGAGAGCATGGCGCCGCGTGGGCGGCCATGCTGTGCTGCCGTGTAAAGAATAACGGCTATATCCTGTGGCTGGGTTTGCGCTATCTCGCTCACGGGAACGGCATGGCTAAAGGCCTCCATAAAGGAGATGCCCTGGGCGGGCGCCTTGGAAGCCATACCGGACTCCACCACGAAGAGCTGCGGCGGCTTCAAGTCACGAGCGCCCAATTCATGAGCGACTGCGGCGACATCCTCAAAAACGAACAACGCCCGCATTTGGGAGTCGGAAACGACATGGCCCAACTCACGTGGTCGAAGGAGCGGATTCAGCGGGACGACCGTGCAGCCGGCATACAGAATTCCGTAATAGATGATCGGAAATTGCGGCACATTCGGGAGGATGATGCCCACACGGTCACCGGGACGCAGCCCATAGGCAAGCAGCATGCCCGCCACCCGGCGGGCGGCGGCATCCACTTCGGCATAGCTTAGCCGGAGCGCGTCGAATATCAGACAAGGCGCCTGCGGGCGCTCGAGCGCACTAAGCCGCAAACAGTCGCCTACGTTCAATCCCATGGAGCAGATTCCAGTTTCATCTTGCGAAGTTGTAGGGGATTATAAAGAAAAGGTTACCTTGATTTCCCACAAGGTCTCGCACCGCAAATCAAGGCGTGAACCGGGCGGAATCCGTCTGGTATACTGCGCTTTCGCAGTTCCGTTACTTTTTCTCACCTTCTCCTAAACAGCTAAAGTACTGCAATTCAATGAGTTCCGAATCATCAAATATCACCGTACCACCGGGCGATCCGCTGGAGAAGCTTGCCCGGCTACTGGATTCTGGTGATAGGGGCAGTGTGGAGGCCTTTCTCGAGCAGATACCGCAAGGCGAAAAGCCGCGGTTGGTCAACCTGCTGGATGAGGAACGCCAGCAAATCCTGCTCAGCCTGCTGGAAGATGAGGATGCCGCTGAGCTTCTTGAGGGCTTTTATGACAGCCACGCCGCAGACCTGATAGAGGACCTCCCCGCCGAGGAAGCGGCCCGCATCGTCGAGGAGATGGAAAGCCACCGTCAGGCGGACGTGTTGGGCGAACTGGAAGACGAGCATGCCGAGGCCATACTTTCCGAGATGGACCCCGACGATGCCCACGAAATCCGCAAACTGCTCGAATACGACGAGAACACCGCGGGCGGCCTGATGGCCACGGAGTTCGTGCAGTTTCCCGACGACATGAAGGCAGGCGACCTTATCGAGAAGCTGCGCAGCCAGGCGGAATCCTTCTTCGACCGCGGCCTGCATTACGTGTATGTGCATTCGGAATCCGGAACCCTGGTGGGGGTGGTGCGGATGCGCGACCTCCTCTTTGCCGCGTGGGACACCCCGCTGAGCCGCATCATGATTGCCAACCCGATCAGCGTGTTTTCGAACACCACCATCGAGGCGCTGGATGACCAGTTCGACCGCTACCCCTTCTGGAGCCTTCCGGTGGTGGATTTCAACGGGCGGATGATCGGGGTGGTTCGGCGCGCCGATATCGAAGAAGCCCTGGGCGAGGAACATGAGCGCGTGTTCCTGCGTTTCAGCGGTATTATCGGCGGCGAAGAAATCCGGAGTATGCCGCTGCGTGAACGCGCCATGCGCCGGCTCGCCTGGCTGGGGCTCAATTCCATGCTCAGCCTGCTCGCCGCAAGCGTGGTGCTGCTGTTCGAAGGTACGATCAACGAGCTCTTCGTGCTGGTGTTTTTCATGCCTGTCATCGCGAACCTCTCGGGTTGCAGTGGCAACCAGGCCGTGGCGGTTAGCATTCGGGAACTTGCAGTAGGTCTAATACAACCGAAAGACTTTATGCTGGTTTGGCGCAAGGAATTCATGGTGGGACTCATCAACGGGGCGGCAATTGGCCTGATCCTGGGAGGCGTGGCCTTGTTGCTAAGTGTCACCTTCTGGCATGCCTCTCCCCTGATTGGAGTCGTGATTGGTTTGGCCTTCCTCGTCAATACCGTCATCGCGGTATCCCTGGGCGGCTTAATTCCCCTGATGCTAAAGCGAATCGGCGCGGATGCGGCGCTTGGCGCGCCGCCCATCCTCACCACCCTTACCGACATGTGTGGATTTTTGATAGTCTTGACGCTGGCTTCCGCCGCCATTTCCACGGGCCTTTTTCAACTATGAACACTATCCTTGAAGCATTGAGTCGGGTCACGCGGCGGGAGGACCTGCCACGCCCGCTCGCCGCATCAGTGATGCGCGAACTCATGACCGGCGAGGCGACGCCAGCCCAGGTCGGCGCTTTGCTGGCCGGTCTGCGCACCAAGGGCGAAACCATTGAGGAAATCTCTGGTTTTGCCGAAACCATGCGTGAACTGGCTACCCCCATCCACACCCGGCGGCACCCCATCGTGGACACCTGTGGCACGGGCGGCGACCACTCGGGCACCTTCAATATCAGCACCACTTCCGCCTTCGTGGTGGCAGGCGCCGGAGTCGCGGTGGCCAAGCACGGCAACCGGAGCGCCAGCAGCATTTGCGGCAGCGCCGATGTGCTGGAGGCCCTGGGGGTTAATCTCAGCGCGACCGCCGAACAAGTGGGGCAATGCATCGACGAAATCGGGATCGGCTTTCTGTTCGCCCGCAGCCTTCACACCGCCATGAAGCATGTGGCCCCTATCCGCGCCGAGCTCAAGGTACGCACCGTCTTCAATTTGCTGGGCCCCTTGACCAACCCGGCGCGCGCGGATGCCCAGGTGGTGGGGGTGTTCGATGCAAACCTCGCGGCTCCGCTCGCGCAGGTGTTGCTGAATCTGGGCGTGCGCCACGCCTTTGTGGTTGCCGGTGCGGACGGCCTCGACGAAATCACGCTTTCCGGTCCCACCACGGTGGCCGAGGCGAGGGACGGCGCCGTGGAGACTTATATCGTGGAGCCCGCGATCTTCGGGTGCGACACCGCTCCCAAGTCCGTATTGATTGGTGGCGACGCTGCCGCGAACGCGGCCATCCTGCGCGGGGTGCTGGAAGGGAAACCGGGCCCCCATCGCGATGTGGTGTTGATGAATGCCGCTGCGGCGCTGGTCGCAGCAGCCAGCGCGGAAAGCCTTCAGGATGGTTTCGAGAAGGCGGCGGCTGCGATCGATTCTGGGGCGGCCCTGGCGAAGCTGGAACACTTGGCGCGCCTGACGAACGAGATGGGAGCGGGGGCATGATCCTGGACCAAATTGTGGCGGACAAGCATGACGAGGTGGCGGCCGCAAAAGCGCGCCGCGACATGGCCGAGCTGGCCGATCTCATCAAAGTGGTGGACCCTCCGCGTGACTTCCGGGCTGCCCTGCGCAAGGAAGGGATATCGCTCATCGCCGAGATCAAGCGGGCCTCGCCGTCCAAAGGAGACATGCTTCCCGATGTGGAAGCGGTACAGCTCGCCGCCTTGTATGAAGCCAATCACGCGCGGGCCATCTCCGTCTTGACCGACAAGAAGTACTTCAAGGGCACGCTGGAAGACCTGACCACGGTGCACCAGCATGTGGCCATTCCCTGCCTGCGCAAGGAATTCATCATCGACGAGTATCAAATCTACGAGGCCCGCGCGGCGCAGGCCGACGCAATACTCCTGATTGTGCGCATCCTCGACGATGCGCAGCTGCGGGAATACCGCCAGCTTGCGATGGAGATGGGGATGGGCGTGCTGGTGGAAACGCACACGGAGCAGGAAATCGAGCGCGCCATCGAGTCGGGTGCGCATATCATCGGGATCAACAATCGCGATCTGGATACCCTCGAAGTCGACGTGATGCGGACGATCGAGCTGAAACGGCGCGTGCCCGGCGGACACACCCTGGTGAGTGAAAGCGGCATCTACACCCGCAAGCACGTGAAGATGCTGGAAGAAGGCGGCGTGGACGCCATTCTGGTTGGAGAGTCGCTGTTGACCAGCGGGAACATCCAGGAAAAAATTCAGGAACTAATGGGTCATGACGCGCGTTAAGATCTGCGGCATAACGAACCTTGAGGACGCGCTGGTCTGCTGCGAAGCGGGTGCGGACGCGCTCGGGTTTGTGTTCGCCGAGGAAGCCAAGGCGCGCGGCCGTCACATTGAATTCGATGATGCATTGGAAATTATCGAGCAGCTTCCGCCCTTCGTCACGACGGTGGCGGTGACGGTGAACGAGCCGCTGGAAAAGCTGGTGCGTTACCTCGCCGTGATGGACATGGTGCAGTTGCATGGGGAAGAGCCGCCGGGCCACCTGCCCATGGGGCACCTCGCCATTAAAGCCTTCCGGGCGGGACCAAATTTCTCCGTGGCCGAGATGGAAGAGCACAAGGTCCGGGCCTGGCTGCTGGACGCCTACGTGCCCGACCAGCGCGGCGGAACCGGCAAGGTATGCGACTGGGAGCTGGCCCAGATGGCGGCGGCCATGGGACGCCCCTTGGTGCTTGCCGGCGGCCTGACGCCGAACAACGTCGGTGAAGCGATATTCCGGGTGCGCCCCTACGGGGTGGACGTGTCCGGTGGAGTCGAATCTGAACCTGGAAAAAAGGATCACGAACGTGTCCGTGAGTTCATCCACTACGCTAAGCAAACATCCCTGGCCTGACGCGCGCGGGCGCTATGGCAAGTACGGGGGCAAGTATGTTCCCGAGACCTTGATGTATGCGCTGGAGCAGACTGAGGCGGCCTATCGCCATGCACAGTCGGACGAGGCATTCCAGGAGCGGCTGCGCTACTATCAGAAGCATTATGTGGGCCGGCCCACCCCGCTCTATTTTGCCGAGCGGATGACACACGAGCTGGGCGGCGCACGCATCTACCTGAAGCGTGAAGACCTGGCCCACACCGGCGCGCACAAGATCAACAATGCGCTGGGTCAATGCCTGTTGGCGAACCAGATGGGCAAGAAGCGCATCGTGGCAGAGACAGGCGCTGGTCAGCACGGGGTCGCCACGGCGACCGCCTGCGCCCTGCTGGGTCTCGAATGCATCGTCTACATGGGTTCGGAAGACGTGCAGCGGCAAATGCTGAACGTGTTCCGGATGAAGATACTTGGCGCAACGGTGGTGCCGGTCGAGTCGGGATCGAAGACCCTGAAAGACGCCATCAACGAGGCGATGCGCGACTGGGTAACCAATGTCGAGAATACGCACTATGTGCTGGGCACCGTGCATGGCCCCCATCCCTTCCCCCTCATGTGCCGCGACTTCCAGTCCATCATCGGACGCGAGGCGCGCGAGCAGATACTCGCGCAGGAGGGGCGCCTGCCCGATACGCTGGTGGCCTGCGTGGGAGGCGGCTCAAACGCCATTGGTTTGTTCTTCGATTTCATCGGGGATGAACAGATTGAGATGATTGGCGTTGAGGCTGGGGGCACGCGCATCGTGCCCGGCATGCACGCCGCGCGCTTCTCGGGAGGCACGCTGGGCATGCTCCAGGGCGCAATGAGCTATGTGCTTCAGGATGAGTACGGGCAGATCGGCTCAACCCACAGCGTCTCGGCCGGACTCGACTACGCGTCGGTGGGGCCGGAGCATGCCTACTTCCACGACACGGGACGCGTGGAGTACACGTACGCCACAGACAGCGAAGCGCTGGATGCCTTCCAGCAACTGGCCCGCCTTGAAGGCATCATCCCCGCATTGGAAAGCAGCCACGCCATCGCCGAGGTGATGAAGCGCGCCCCCAAGATGGACAAGGAAAAGTTGATCATCGTGAACCTGTCCGGCCGCGGCGACAAAGACGTGCAGCACGCAGCCAAATTCATCATGCCCGACAGCATGCCCTGAGCAAAGAGACCCCCATGAATCGCATTGAGAAACGTTTTGCCGATCTGAAGTCCGCTGGAAAGCCGGCCTTTATTCCTTATATCACGGGTGGAGACCCCAATCTGGCGACCTCCCGGGACGTTATCCTGTCCCTGGCGGAAGCGGGCTCCGACGTTATTGAACTGGGCATCCCTTTCTCCGATCCCGTCGGCGATGGACCTGTTATCCAAGAGGCCAGCCAACGGGCGCTGGCCAACCATGTCACGACACGGGACATCCTCGACCTGGTGCGCGAGGTGCGGGCACACAGCGACGTGCCCATCCTGCTCTTCAGTTACTACAACCCGATCCTGGTGTATGGCGTGGAGCGGCTGTCCAAAGATGTGGCGGAAGCTGGCGCCGATGGCATCCTCTGCGTGGACCTGCCCCCCGAGGAAGCGGACGAATACAAGGCCGCCATGGATGCGCACGGGCTTTGCACGGTCTTCCTGACCGCCCCCACCACTTCCGACGCGCGGCTGGAGGCGGTCGCCCGGCAATGCACCGGCTTCGTCTATTACGTGTCCCGGCTGGGGGTAACGGGTGAACGCGCGGCCCTGGTGACAGACCTTGCGGAGCAGGTGGCCCGAATCAAGCGCCATACCGACAAACCCGTCGCGGTGGGCTTCGGCATATCCACGCCGGAACACGCCCGCGAAGTGGCGGGCATGGCCGAGGGAGTCGTGGTTGGCAGCGCGATTGTGCGGCTGATTGGCCAGAAGGCCGCCGCGCCGGACACGGCGGATGCGGTGAAGAACTTCGTCGCGCCCATCATTGCCGCCGTAAAGGCGAAGTAGGCTTCAAGGGCTCTCGCGGCTTGGCGCTGGTCCGGGCTTTCGCACCGGCCAAAGGGAGTCATCGCCGGGCGGCTCTCCCTCGCGGTTCTTCTTGTAGATTTTGAAGTCGGTGTCGATGTTGCGATCCAGCCAGAGAATTTTCCTGGCGGCATCCGGCTCCACGCTGAAGGCGCGCACCACGTGGTAGCGCTGCTTGAACCACGCCGGGTCTTTGAACCAGTAGAGCAGCTCCATGTCGCGCAGGAAGAGATACTCTGGCTGCAAGGCCTTGAGCATGTTTTCCAGGTTTCGCTCGCCGGGATGTTCCTTACTCCAAGCCACAACCTTGCGGCTGGCCAGCCCGGGCCAGTCGTAGACGTTTCCCCGGGAGTAGTAGGAAATGTAGCCCAGCGGTTCGCATCCCACCGCTTCCTCGGGCATCATGTGTTCGCGAAGATAGAGTCCCGCCTGCTTGCGAACGGCATTCTCCACATGCATCTGAATCTGCCGCTCGGTCCAAAACGTCCACGGCAGCACCGAGACGAAGAGCGCCAGATAGCAGGCGCTGTATCCCCACAACACGCGAGCGCGCCATGCGCTGGGTAGTAGCCTCGCGAGCGAATCAAGTCCACATGCGGCGAGCAACAGAAGCGTGAGGATATACGGCACCTTGTACCAGCCGAAGACAACGGGAACCAGAAACACGTAGTAGAGGCTGTAAACGATGGCGACGGCGGCGAGCGGCCAGAGGGTGAAGCGCCGCCGCACCAGCAAGGCAATCGTTCCCACCACCACGAAGCC
>JBJOID010000267.1:0-3950 GCA_046047315.1 Candidatus Hydrogenedentota bacterium
CTACAACGGCCAGGCCGATCCGTCGGATGCGAACTGGACCCCTCTTCCCTTTACCCTGCCAAGCGCGGGGAACTTCGTGTTTGCCAACTCCGGCCTGCTGGATGTCTCAACCATCAACGGAAGCGCCGTCAACTTCGCATGGCGCTATACGTCGACCGGAACCGGGGTCGGGCAGTCGCGGGTATGGGAAGTGGACAACATCCTTTTGACAGCTGAAGTTGAGGTGATCGAAGGAGAAGGCTCGGTGGAGGGTGAGGGTGCCGTCGATGGTGAAGGTTCCGCAGACGGAGAGGGGGCATCCGAGGGCGAATGCAATCCTGGCACGCCACACACGGCCGACATCAACCAGGACTTCGCGCTCCAGCTTTCGGAACTGCTCCGCCTCATCCAGTTTTTCAATGTGGGCGAGTTTGCCTGCGATGAGACAGGAGAGGATGGATTCAAGCCCGGAACCGGTGACCGTAGCTGCACACCGCATAACAGCGACTACAACACCCAGGATTGGGAACTTGTGCTGAGTGAGCTGCTCCGCGCCATCCAGTTCTACAATGCCAATAACTACTATGAATGCCCGCTGGAATCGACCGAAGATGGCTATTGCCCGTTGAGCTGCCAATGATGCAACCTCGAGGAACCGAAGAATGAACGTGAAGATGTTAGGCGCGCTGGGCCTGGGCCTGCTTTGGACATCGATGTCCATGGCGGAGCCGGCGCTTCGCGTGGCCACGTACAACGCAGAGTGGCTGTCGTCGCAGGATGTCACCTGCCTGGGCACCGTTGAGGTGGCCGACGTGCGCAAGCAGACGGGACGACTGGAGAATCTCCAGAAGACCCTGGCGAATCTCAATGCGGACATCGTAGGCTTGCAGGAGATCCATGATCGGGCGGTGCTTGAATTGCTCTTCCCGGGCGATGCCTGGACCATCGTCTTCGACGACGAGACCCAGGACTGTCAGAACCTGGCCCTGGCGGTCCGCGCGCCGCTCACGGTGAAGGGCGCGCAGGATGGCAAGCTGAATGCCGGGCCTGAGCATTTCCTCTGCGAGGATCGCAGCGAAAGCCATTTCCCAGGCGCGCGCGATGTGCTCGCGGTGGAGCTGCTTGGCACGGGTTGGGAACGCCCGGTCCATGTCCTCGTCACGCATGCCAAGTCGCGACGTGGCGGCCGAAAGGACACCGCACCGCAACGCATCGGCGCGGCGAAGGACGTGGTGGCCTCGATTCGGGAACAGCTCGATGGCAGCGACATCATTTATCTCGGCGACTTTAACGACAATCCGGATGATGCTTCGCTAAACATCCTGGAAACCGGGGATGCCACGGCGAAGGCGGCTATTGAAAACGAGCCGGGCACGTTCCTTGTGAACCTTGCCGAGCCGCTGGCTGCCGCGGGTCACGTGACACAAGGTCTGGAAAGCCCTGCTATCGAGGACGGCTACATTAACACGATGGATGCGAAGAGCCGCCAGCGCAACTTCGATCATCGTGACGACAACTCCCACACGGGCGCCTGCCTGTTCGATCAGATTCTTGTGAGCCCCGGCCTGCATGCAAAGCTGCAAGCGGCGGCAGTCTTCAATCACCCGTCTGCGGTCTTGAATCCCAAGGGACCAGTGGCTTCGGACCATTTGCCGGTCTACGCGGATATTGCAGCGCCGGCGGGGCGCGAGCTCAGCCCCGTGGCCGCGGCGACGGAAGACGAGCTTGCCGCCCTTGCTCCCAAGCGGATTTCGGCCTCCAAGGCGCTCCTCTTCGCGGAGGACTTTGAGGACAATTTCAACAGCACCACCAACAATGCGGATGACGACCTCCAACTCATGACTCGCGTGTCCGTGGCCAGCACCGGGCAGAACGCTGACTGGCACATCTTCGAATTCTCGGGTAACAACTTTGCCAGAGTAAACGGCTTCGGTGCGGACACCGCCAGCGATGACTGGCTTATCACGCCCCCCCTTGACTTGTCGAACGCTCCCAGCGCCACGCTCACCTTCGACAGCGCCTACAACTTCAGCGGGCCGTTGATCGAGACCCTGGTCTCCACGAACTACAACCCCGGGACGCACGCCAATCCGGGCGACGCGGACTGGACCCCCCTGGCAGCCACGCTTCCCACCACCGGAAATTACACCTTCGCCAACAGTGGGGTACTCTCGCTCGCGTCCTTCCAGTCGGCCCAGACCTACATCGCGTGGCGCTACACCAGCACCGGCACGGGCAGCGGTCAATCCCGTGTTTGGGAAGTGGACAACATCATCGTCGACGCGCCAAGTTCCAACGAGGTCGTGGCGAACTTCACCTTTCTCCCAGCCATCGCCGATGTCAACGAGACGATGACTTTCACGCCGAGCGTATCCGGCGGCACTCCGCCCTATACCTACGCGTGGGACTTCGGTGACGGCGCCACCTCATCCGACGCAGCACCCACCCATGCGTACGCAGGCCAGGGCGCTTACACGGTGAGCTTGGTCGTCACGGACAGCGTATCGGCTTCGGATACCATAGAGAAACCCGGCGTCTTCGTGGTGGCCTCGAGTTCCATTCCCGCGAAGCAGGGCGATCTGCGTGTCGCCACCTTCAACGCCTTCATGAACCGGTCCAGCGCGGGGGAGCTTATCAGCGATACCGCCACGCCCAATGATCCCCAGATTCAGAGGGTCGCGGAGATCATCCAGCGGATCAATCCCGACATCATCCTGCTCAACGAGTTCGACTATGATGCCGGTGGCGTGGCCGTTGCCAACTTTGTGACGAACTACCTCTCCGTCAGCCAGGGTGGCGCAACGCCCGTTTCCTTTCCCCACGTCTACCTTGCCGAGTCCAACACCGGCATACCGAGCGGATTGGACCTCGACAACGACAGCTCCACCACGGGCCCGGGGGATGCTTTCGGGTTCGGGGAATTTCCCGGGCAATACGGCATGGTGCTGTTCTCCAAGTATCCCATCGATACCCCGAACGTGCGCAGCTTCCAGAATTTCCTCTGGAAGAACATGCCGGATAACCTCATTCCCCCCGGCTACTACACCCCCGCGGAATTGAACGTTTTCCGTTTGTCCTCCAAGAGCCACTGGGACATTCCCATCAACGTCGATGGCAAGACCGTGCATGTGCTCTGCAGCCACCCGACGCCGCCGGTCTTTGACGGAAGCGAGGATCGAAACGGGCGCCGCAACCACGACGAGATCCGCTTGTGGGCGGACTACATCGATCCCAGCGTCGTGCCGTACCTTGTCGATGACAACGCCGTGCCGGGTCACCTTGGTGCGTTGAAGCGCTTCTTTTTCCTGGGGGACCAGAACGCCGATGCCGATGAAGGCGACTCCGTCAATGTGGCAATCAACCAGGTGCTGGAGAATCCGGCAGCGCAGGGGGCATACGTTCCACTGTCGCGCGGCGGAGCGCAGACCAATGGCGACCCCGCGGATACCAGCAGCTTTCAGCTTCGCGTCGACTATGTGGTCCCATCAACGTATGGCGTGAGCATCGAGAACGGCGGCGTCTTTTGGCCTGCCACGGGCGATCCCCTTGCAGGCCTCGTGGCGGGTAACGCAAGTTCGGACCACCGCCTCGTGTGGCTCGACGTAAGCCTCGTCGCCACAGACCAGGACGGCGACGGCATCAGCGACGACGAAGAAGGCCTGGGCGACCCCGATGGCGACAATACCCCAAACTACCTTGACCTCGATTCCGATGCCGATGGGGTAGACGACGCCACCGAATACGGCCTTGGCACCGACCCTTACGATTTCCTGAATCCCACCATCTTACCCGTGGCCGGCGTTGTTGGCTTGGCCAGCTTGACGTTGGCCATCACCGGTGTAGTTCTAAAACAACTCTAGCCGGCTCGAAAACATAGCTGCTCGTGACCCTTGAAGCAGGCGGTTGCGACCTTCGACACGCCGGAGCGCCGATCGCTCTGCCGCCGCAGGCCGACGGCCAGGAGTCCGCGC
>JBJOID010000268.1:0-21402 GCA_046047315.1 Candidatus Hydrogenedentota bacterium
GCTGTGCAACGAGCGCGGGGAGTTAACGGAAACCTGCATCGGCAATATCGTGCTGACCCTGGACGGTATGGATTACACGCCGCCTGTGGAATGCGGCCTGTTGGCAGGCTGCCACCGCGAGGCCCTCATTAGCGCGGGCAAGCTGCATCTTCGCGTGCTTTACGCGAGTGACATTGAGCAAGCGGAGCGCATGGCCGTAATCAATTCAGTACGCGGGCGCATCGAGGCCACGCTGGCATAAGACCCGGCTACAGCAGACCGACGGGCAGCACACGCAAGAGCTCGTCCAGCGTGGTGATGCCCTTCTCGGCCTTGAGCAGTCCATCCTCCTCGAGGGTTTCCATGCCTTTCGCCTTCGCCATTTCCTGAAGGCGGCTGGTTGTAGGACGCGTAAGGATGTATTCGGCTATCTCGTCGTTGACCTCGAGAAGTTCGCCGATGCTTGCCCGGCCCCGGTAGCCGATGCCCTGGCAGGTGGGGCAACCCGTGCCACGGAAAAATTTCTTCTTGGTCTTGGCGAGGCCGAAGCGGTCGAGGTGGACGGCGGCGGGCTTGTAGGGGCGTGTACAGTCGGGGCAGTTCAGGCGCACAAGACGCTGCGCCATGGTTGCGGTGATGGACGAAGCGACCAGAAACGGCTCAATGCCCATATCCACCAGACGGGTAAACACCCCGGCGGCTGTGCCGCTGTGGATGGTGCTAATCATGAAATGTCCGGTCAGGCCGGCGCGGATCGCGATGCTGGCGGTTTCCACATCGCGGATTTCGCCCACCATGATCACCTCGGGATCCTGGCGAAGGATGGCGCGCAAGGCCTCGGGAAAGCCAAACTCGGCGGCGGGGTTCACCTGAATCTGGGAAACCCTGTCCAAGGTGTACTCCACCGGGTCTTCCACCGTGACGACGTTTCGCGTGCTCTGGTTGATGCGCATCATCTCCTGCAGCAGCGAGTAGATCGTGGTGGTTTTTCCGCTGGAACTGGGCCCCGTCAAGAGCAGGCTGCCTTGGGAGCGCAGGGTGATTTCGCGCAGCGAGTCGACCACATGGGTCTGGAAGCCCAGGCTGTCCAGCGGGAAAAGACTCTGGGTGTCGCCCAGCAGGCGAATCACCGTCTTTTCCCCTTTTACCGTGGGGACGGTGCTCACACGCATGGGGCGCCCGCAGGAGGTTTTTTCGGGTTCGATGCGCCCATCCTGCGGCACATCCCTACGATACAACACGAGGTCGGCAAGCACCTTGATGCGGGCCATGACCTTGCTCTGGCAGCCGCGCGGGACCGTGGCAATCTGCTGAAGCATCCCGTCGATGCGGTAGCGCAAGGACACATACTCCGCCCAGGGCTCGAAGTGCAGATCACTCGCCCCATGGTACGCTCCCTGCGAAATCATCAGGTCCACCATGTCGGCGATACCCGATTCCGAGTCGTTCTCCAACAACTCGAGGAGACGCGTCTCGATGCGGTCGAGCGGTATGCTCCGGGCGCGGTCGTGCTCGATGCTTCGTTCCTGGGCCATGCGGCGCCTTCTCTCCCCGGTCTTGCTGGCGAACCAGCAGCCCTTTTACCGGACTACATAGTTGCGGGAATTGCGGGGGCATGTCAATCAGTAAAATTCCATTGGGAGATTGACCGCCCTTGTTACAAGCACTATACTGAAGCGCGACCGTGAGGGGTGATATCGAGGGAGACCCCGCGCGGCGCGAGGAGGCGTTCGAGCGCGCATGAGGACCATTCCAGACCCGCAGTACTACCCATCGCCGCTGGAGTTCCTGATACTCCTGTTGATGGTGGTGGAGCTGATTGCCTGCGGCTACTTGGCGAAGCGCTACTATGAGCGGCGAGGAGAGAATCTCCCCCCGACGGTGGCGCTTTTTCTCTGGGGATTGATGGTCGGCTCTTTCTGCTTCGTGCTATTCGTGTTCTACCTCTCCGCCCCCGAACCGGTCTACATCGAAGATCCCTTCCTGAGGGCGGAGACCCCAGCTCCGGTAGACCCCCGTTTGCGCCTGCTCCTTTGGAGCTTCTTCCTCTGGCTCATCCCGATGGGGTACTACATCAAACTGTTGCGGCAGTCTTTTTCCACTTACACCGTCGATCATATTGGACCGTTGAGCGGGGCCATTGAAGATCCTTCGGAGTTTGCCGACGCCCGCCGGATGGCTTTGCGCGGCGACGTGAACGGTGCGGTGGCGAAGTACCGAGGCTATGACCACAACAAGACCGAGGCCCTTTTCGAGGCTGCGCGCCTTTTGAAGTCGGAAGACCGCTTCGACGAGGCGGCGGCCATGTTCGACGAGATCATGCGTAACAATCCCGGCAATCGCCGTGCCTGGGCTGAAGCCTGCTATCAGCTGGCAAAGTTGCACGAAGTGGCCTATGCGGACTTCAAGGAAGCCAAGCGCCTGCTTCGCGCCTTGTTGCAGCGCGCCCCCGAGACGCGGTTTGGCGAACTGGCCAGCTTGGACCTTGCGCGCCTCCAACGCATCGACGATGGCGTGGAGGAAGAAGAGCGCGGCGAGGTGACGCCTCCCCAGGACGACCCCTTCTTCGACACGCGCGACGTTCGGGTGCGCGGCATCGTGGCCAATGCGGCCGAAGCGCCGCAGGCAAAGCGGCGTGGCAAGGGCGTGCCTGTGGAAGATGTGGCTCCCCCGGTAGATCCATTTTTTTCGGGGAAGCATTTGGAACACTTAAAAGAGCGTGTTGCGGCGCAGAGTCCGGCCATTGCGGCGGAGGTGCTGGCGGCGCCGGCTCCCGCCTCGAAGGCGAAGCGACCCGCCTCAGCGAATCAGAAGCCTGCTCCGAAAAAGCCCGCGGCCAAGCCGAAAACTCCCGCGAACAACAAGCCTGCGGCCGCCGCTGCGGCCAAGCCGAAGGCCGCGCCGAAGAAGAAGGCCGCTCCAAAAAAGAAGCCGTCAGCCTAAGGAGGCGATTGCCTTGCCCCGCTCAGCCGCCGGGCCCAGTCCGGCGCAGCAAATTCTGGATGCGGAATCGACACTCTGCGAACGTCTGGATTCCCTCTCCTTTTCCCTGCCGGTGACCCATGTGTATAACCCCTTGCGTTACGGCGCCGAGCCGCACCGGGACTACATCACGCGGTTTGCGCGCCCCGGGATTGAGGCGCTGCTGCTCGGCATGAACCCTGGACCTTGGGGCATGGCCCAGACCGGAGTGCCCTTTGGCGAGGTGGGTCTGGTTCGAGACTGGATGGGGGTGCGCGGGCGGGTTGCCCGCCCGGCAAACGAGCACCCGCGCCGGCCCGTGCTGGGCTTCGCCTGCGCGCGCAGCGAGGTGAGCGGCGCGCGCCTTTGGGGATGGGCGCGGGATCGATTCAGTACACCCGACGCATTTTTTCAACGCTTCTTCGTTTACAACTACTGCCCGCTTTGCTTCATGGAGGAAAGTGGCCGGAACCTGACTCCGGACAAACTGCCCCTTCGCGAGGCAATGCCGCTGCTGCAGGCCTGTGATGAAACCCTGCGAGCTGTGGTGAAGGCGTTGAAGCCAGGCATGTTGATTGGCGTGGGCGGGTATGCCGCGCGACGATTGCGAGGAGCCTGCCCCGAATACGATGGCCGTACCAGCGAAATCCTTCACCCCAGCCCGGCCAGTCCAGCCGCGAACCGAGGATGGCAGGCGGCGGCGGAGCGGCAACTGGCCGAGGCGGGAATCAAAGTTTGAGCATGGCACGAGAAAACGCGGCGCGCGCGGTTCAGTTTTCCCTGTTGAGCGTCACGATGAACACGCTGCTGGCGCTGGGCAAGGGCGTAGCGGGATTCATGGGAAATTCGCAGGCCTTGGTGGCCGATGCAGTCGAATCGCTGCTGGACGTCTTTAGCGGACTCGTGGTTCTTTACGGGCTGCGGGTTGCCGCCCGACCGGCGGACGCGAATCATCCCTATGGCCACGGCAAGGCCGAGCCCTTGTCGGGTGCCTTTGTGGCCATGGCCCTGATTGGCGGCGCGGCAGCGGTCGCGGCCGCCAGCGCCGAGCAGCTCACGCGCCCGCAGATCTCTCCCGAGCCATATACCCTGCTGGTGCTGGTAGGGGTGATCATCCTTAAGGAAGGCCTGTTCCGGTTGATAGCCCGGCGCGGCGACGAACTTCAAAGCACCGCATTGATTGGGGATGCCTGGCATCACCGCAGCGACGCGCTTACCTCAGCCGCGGCGTTCGTGGGCATCGGCGTCGCGCTACTGGGCGGGGATTCCTACGCGGCCGCGGACGACTGGGCGGCACTGTTCGCATGCGTCATCATCGCCCTCAACGGTTTTCGGCTCTTGCGCCCGGCATTGCACGAACTGATGGATACAGCCCCGGATGGCGCCACGCTGGAGGAAGTCCGGCATGTGGCCGAGGCCGTGCCCGGCGTGAATGCCGTGGAGACTTGCGTGATGCGCAAGACGGGATTCGAAATGCTGGTGGATCTGCATGTCGAGGTGGACGGAAACATACCGGTGCGCGAAGGCCACCGCATCGCGCATGAGGTCAAGGACGCTATCAAGCAGGCGATGCCACAGGTGCTCGACGTGCTCGTGCACGTGGAACCGTCGCCTGACATCAAGAAATAGGACCTACCCTTCAGCTTACTGCGGAACGCAGTATCCATCCTCGGAAGTCGCGGGGCTTACGCAGGGAGTCAGTCCCCCCAAATTGAACCACTGAATGGTGCGCAGCAATTCGGTCAGGCTGATCTGAAATGCGGGAGCGGTGTAGTCGGATGTGTGGCGTGCACACCCCGAAGTATCCCCCGCGCCAGTGCGATAACTGTCCTCTGCGCCGGATGGATCACAACGGAAAATGCCCGCATTGAAAAGCTGAATGACACGAACGAGCTCGCCAAGCCCCAAGGTGGCATCGCAGTCGCTGTCGCCCGCATGCGCGCCCCGCGTTGGAAAATTCAGGCAGGGGTCGGCGGCGTTGACTTCAATCAGTTTGCGGCGCACCTCCCGCCCCTCAAGAATCAGGTAGGTGTCCGCCGATGCGTCGGACTGAAGGAGGACTTCATCACCAGAAAACGAGCGCCCCTGTTGCGGTCCCCCAGTTACAAACCGGAACGGCTGAAACTGAACATCCGATTGACCACTTTCATCGCGGGGCACGCCCTGCTGGGGAAAGCCCGCCGCCGAGCAGAACGCTCCCTGACAAGTATTGGTGCCCGTCACTTTGTAGGGAATTGTCTGGGTCCACGTGATCACGCCGTTCGAAAGCGTACCCGTGGCGGAGGTTTGGGGGCCCGTGAAATTGGCCTCCGAAAAAAGATCCGCCGTCACCGTCGCGCCGAGGTTGGCCGCGACGAATTGCTGTATCAGGGTGAAGTTTCGAAGCGTCACGGGACCATCAACAATAAGGCCATTGGACACAGGGTAATCGACCACCAGCGCACCGGGACCGATCTCATACGCGCCATCGCCGAGTCCCTGGAAGGTATTCCGTATTTCGAAATGGGTGCCCGCCAGGTCATAAACCACGCGCATCACCTGGGTTTGAGCCCCGGCTGGGACGACTAATGCGAACAACAGCACGACAAAAAGTAATCTCGCCCACATATCCGATACACCCTCCCTGAGATAAACGATCCGACTAGGTAACCTGATCTTACCCTAGAGCTGTAGGTACTTGGAAATGATCTCCTTCATGATCTCCCGCGTGCCACCGCCGATCGGCAACAGGCGCGTGTCACGATAGAGGCGCTCCACCACATACTCGCGGGCGTAGCCATAGCCGCCATGCAACTGCACCGCTTCATAACAGACCTTGTCCGCCACATCGCAGGCAAAGTTCTTCGCCATGCTCACTTCCGCCACGGGATATTCACCCGCCTGAATCTTCGCCGCCACCCGGTAGTTGAATTCTCTGGCCACCGTAACCAAGGTCGCCATATCCACCAGTTTGTGACGAGTCACCTGAAACCCGGTCAAGGAGCGCTTGAAGGCCTCCCGTTGCTGGGCGTACTCGCGGCTCAGCTCATACGCAAGCTCTGCGGCGGCGTGCGCCATCACCGCGAGACTCAGGCGCTCTTCCTGGAAGTTGACCATGATCCCCGCAAAGCCGCCGTTCTCCTCCCCGAGGAGATTTCCAACAGGAACGCGGCAATCTTCGAAGACCAGTTCGGCGGTATCGGAGGCCGCCCATCCCATCTTGCGAATCTTTCCAGCCACCGTAAAGCCGGGGGTCCCGCGCTCCACCACGATGAGGCTGATTCCACCGTGCCCCTCGTCGCCGGTCCGTACGGCGGTGGTCACGAAATCCGCACGGCACCCCGACGTGATGAAGGTCTTTGCGCCATTGATGACGTAGTGGTCCCCATCCCGCACGGCCCGAGTCTGCAGGTTCGCCACATCGGACCCCGCGTTGGGCTCGGTTATTGCGAGCGAGGCGATCTTCTCTCCAGCTAACACAGGTGCCACGAAACGCCGCTTCTGCTCAGGCGTGCCCAGGGCGAGGATTGGCGGTATGGCGATGTTGTGGCTGAACAGTCCAGCCACCAGGCCGATGCTTCCGGCACGAACGAATTCCTCCGTCATCGCCACACGGTGAAAGATGTCGCAATCGAGCCCGCCCAGTTCAACGGGATAACCCAAGCCCATGAAGCCCGCTTCGGCGGCCTTGCGATAGAGCTCCCGAGGAAACTCCTCTTCGTCCTCCCACCTATCGAGAAAGGGGGCCACTTCCGCCTCGATAAATTTCCGGGCGGTGTCCCGCATGGCATCGTGTGTCTCGTCGAAGTAGCGCTGCATCGTCATGTAAGGTCCTCGGAGAATATTGTCAAAGATACCAAAATTATATCCCCGCATTCCCCGAAATCATGGTATGGTCCGCGTGGGCATGTGGCAGCTTCTGGACGGGGGCATTCAGGGCTGTGACCTTTCGGGGCTTAGGGGAGGATGGTGCATTGGTCACACCGGAACGCGACGAGTTTAAGATCGAGCAATTGTTGGCAGTGAGCCTGGTGGTAATATTCCAGCCAGACCCATTGCGCAAGGAATCACGACGCTATCAGAGCGTGGTGCGTGGCTGGCGTCGAGGCGAGTATATCATGCTCGATCGACCTCGCGTGGACGGACGATCTTTCCTGATGCTGCGTGAATCTCAGGATTGTCAGATCCGTTACATGTTCGAAGGCAAAGCCTGCGGTTTCGACAGCAGGGTCATCGATTTCGACACGCGACGCCACAATCCCTACATGCGGGTGCGATGGCCCGAACAGTTGGAATATACCTACTTCCGGCGGGGCGAGCGCATCAAGGTGAACTTTCCATGCGCCGTCGAAGCCGACGGCCGAACCCATGCGAGCGCCGTCCTGAAGGAGCTGAGCCAAGGCGGATGCGGATTCGAGCTTTCCCAACCGCTGGAAAAGGGACAAACCGTTGAGTTGAGTTGTGAACTCCCCAACGGCGTCATCATTCAAGCGCTGCCGTTGATGGTTTGCGGTGTTCGAGAACAGGGACGCAGCCATTTCCATGGCTGTGCATTCACCGACGATCCGCATCCAGGCAAGGATGATATCGGGTTTTTCGTAGTCTCCCGGCTTGCCGCGGAACATGGCGCCCCGTCGGCGGCGCAAGCCAAGCGGGTGCTCGTGCTGGACGCCGTCAATGCGCGGGCCTCCATCATTGCGCGCCAGTTGAACCGCAAGGGACACGATACCAGCCAAGCCTCGTCCATCGTGGACGCGTGCTACCGCCTGAAGACGCTTCCCCATTCGGCAGTGGCGATAGCGAGCGAGTTGCCGGGACTGTCCGGCGCGGCCCTGCTCGGGCTGCTACGTGCGACCCCAGAGTTCGAGCGACTCCCAGTCGTGCTTTATGGAACCGATGAGTCCACCGCAGGAAGCTCCGCTGCACACACCGTGTATGTGCCCGCGAGCCCATCGATAGGACCCGACACCGCGAGCGCGCTCATCAAGCTGATTGCCTGAGGCTTCCGAAAAACTGTGCATGCGCAGGCTAAATCCTTGCGGGCGTTTGCACGGTTTACCCCATGAACCTATAATCCCGCCCTTCAGCGAGGTGCATCATGATTCGAGCAGGCATAGTAGGCGCAACGGGTTACGGGGGCCGGGAACTGATCCGGCTCCTGCTTGGACATCCCGGGGCGAAAATCGTCGCTTTGGCTTCTACAAGCGTTGCGGGCGAACCCGTGGGGCAGGTGCTGCCCGCCTTCAAGGATGGCCTGGATCTGGCTTTTGAAGCCTTCGATGCACGCGCATTGGCCGAGCGTTGCGATGTGGTCTACATGGCCGTGCCGAGCAAGGAATCGATGGGGCCGGTGGCCGAGCTTGTGGCGGAAGGCGTGCGGGTCATCGACATCGGTCCAGACTTCCGGCTCAAGAACGCGCGCCTTTTCGAGCAATATTACGGGACGCGCCATCAGGTGCCGGATCTTCTGCACGAGTCCGTTTACGGCATGCCGGCCTATTATCGCGAGGCGCTGAGAGAGGCACATCTCGTGGCGGTGCCCGGCTGCTATCCCATCAGCATCGTCACGGCGCTACGCCCCCTGCTGAATGCGCCCCTGGGGAATATCCCGGTGATCATCGACTCGATCTCCGGGGCGTCCGGTGCGGGACGGAGCCTGAGCGAACCCCTGCACTTTGCCGAGCTCAATGAGAACGTGCGCGCCTACAAACTGGGCAGCCATCAGCACATTCCCGAGATCGAGCAGGAGTTGCTGCACAAGTGCATGGTGCAGTTCACACCGCATGTGGGGCCGTACACGCGGGGCATCCTGACGACCATAACCCTGCGGCCGGAGACGCTGTTCGACCCCGCGCCCTATTACGACAAGGCCTACGCTCAAGAGCCCTTTGTGCGCGTGCTTGGCGAGGGCGTGTATCCCGAGGTAAAGCATGTGCGGGCCTCAAACTATTGCGATGTCGGTTGGTTGCGGGATAACCGCACGGGCAACCTGCTGCTCGTGAGCGCCGTGGACAACCTGATGGGCGGCACGGCCGGCATGGCCATTCAGTGCATGAACATCATGTTCGGGCTGGAAGAATGCGAAGGATTGCGCTTCGGAGGGATGGCGCCATGATGAAGGACATTGAAGGCGGCGTATGCGCGCCCGCCGGTTTTCTGGCCAGCGGCGTGGCCGCTGGAATCAAGAAGCCCGGCAGTCCCAAGCTGGATTGCGCCCTCGTAGTATCGGAACGCCCTGCGGCTGTGGCTGGCGCCTTCACGAAAAATCTCCTCAAATCCCCCCCCACCAAGTGGACGGAGGGGGTGTGCATTCGCGGGGAAGCGCGCGCCATCTTTATCAACAGCGGTAATGCGAACGCAGTGACAGGACAGCAGGGCGCCGAGGACGTGCAGCGGATAGCCGAGTGCGTGTCCGGTCCACTCAATATGCCCATCACGCAGGTTTGCGTGCTGAGCACCGGAGTCATTGGGCAGTTGTTGCCCATGGACCGCGTGGAAAAAGGCATTGCCGCCGCCATTCCCGCACTGCAGGTGTCTGGTCACGAGAATGCGGCCAAGGCCATCATGACGACCGATCTGGTGATGAAGGAGGCCGCCTTGGAGGTGAACATGAGCGACGGCCCCGTGCGCATCGGCGCAATGGCCAAGGGCTCGGGCATGATACGGCCAGACATGGCGACCATGTTTTGCATCCTGACCACAGACGCCCACGTCGATGCGGGATTGCTTTCGACGATGGTGAAGTCGGCCGTGAACAAATCGTTCAACTGCATCTGCGTGGACAACGACATGAGCACAAGCGACGCCGTGGTGTGCCTGGCCAACGGGGCATCGGGGGTTGCCATTCAAGAAGGAAGCGCCGACGCCTCGATTTTCCAGGCGGCCCTGGACAAGCTGTGCATTCACATGGCCCAGTGGCTGGTGCGCGACGGCGAGGGCGCCACCAAGTTCGTCGAAATCGAGGTGAGCGGCGCGGCGTCCGAAGAAGACGCCAAGGCGATTGCACGGAGCATCGCCCAATCAATGCTGTGCAAGACGGCCTTCGCGGGAGAAGACGCGAACTGGGGCCGGATTGCCTGCGCCGCGGGCTATGCCGGAGCACCCTTTCAGCCGGAGCGCCTGAGCATCAGCATCGGCGGGTTACAAGTGCTCTATGAAGGACTGCCCACGGGCTATGCCGAAGCGGACGCCGCCGCGCGGATGAAAGAGCATGACATCCGGGTCGAGGTGAAGGTGGGCGATGGCGAGGGCCACGCCCGGTTTTGGACCTCGGACCTGACCCATGAATACGTGTCCATCAACGCCGACTATAGGACTTGAACCGCCCATGGACCACGCGATTGAAAAGGCGCAGGTGCTGATTGAGGCGCTTCCCTACATCCGGGACTTTGAGGGAAAGACGGTCGTCATCAAGTATGGCGGCGCCGCGATGCTGGACCCGGCCCTGCGCAAGAGCACCGCCGAAGACATTGTGTTGATGAAATACGTTGGCATGAACCCGGTGGTGGTGCATGGTGGCGGCCCGGAAATCAACCGCACGCTGGAACGGCTGGGCATCCCAAAGCGATTCAACGACCAAGGGCTGCGTATCACGGACGACGCCACGATTGAGGTAGTGGAGATGTGCCTTGCCGGCACGGTGAACAAGGACATCGTTCGCCTCCTAAACCTGCATGGCGGTGATGCCGTGGGCATTTCCGGCAAGGATGGCAACCTGCTCTTTGCGACGCAGGTGGTGACCGAGGACGGCTCGGACATTGGCCACGTGGGGCGCATCACGGGGGTGCATGCCCGCGTGGTTGAGACCCTCACCAAGGCGGGTTTCATTCCGGTGATTTGCCCCATCGCAACCGATGGCCGGGGCGGCACTTGGAACATCAACGCGGACACCGCAGCCGGGGAAATCGCCGCTGCCCTGCACGCGGAAAAGCTGGTCTTTCTCACCGACACCCCCGGCATCCTGCGCGACGTAAAGAATCCCGAAAGCCTTATCCACCAGGTTCGGGCCGGCGAAGTGGAAGAGCTGCGGCGGAGCGGGGTGATTGCGGGGGGGATGATCCCGAAAGTGGAAGCTTGTCTGCGAGCGCTGGACTACGGGGTGCGCAAGACCCACATCATCGACGGCCGCGTGTCGCACAGCCTCTTGCTCGAGATTTTCACCAAGGAAGGCCTCGGCACGCTGGTTTCCCACTAGCACCGGCGCTTCCCCCGCGCTAGCCGGACCGCGTGGCGCATCATGCGGCCCAATTTTCGTATGATACCCAGAGTCTAAGCGCGGCCACAGGGCCGCATCAGGGAGTACACCATTGGAAGCATCAAGCATCCTGCGGCTGGAGTTCATGACCGAGGGCGGCATTCTCATGTGGCCCATCCTGTTCTGTTCGATTGTAGGCGTGGCCATCGCAATCGAGCGGTTCATATCCCTCCGGCGCGCCAGCATCGACACCCGTGAGTTTATGGACACCATGCGTCAGGTGCTTCGCCAGAACCGGATGCAAGAGGCCATCGAGATTTGCGAGCACACCAATGCACCGGTCTCCCGCATCCTTCGGGCGGGCATCCTCAAGCATGACCGTCCGAAAGAAGACATTCGCGAGGCGATTGAGGACGCGGGAAATCTCGAGATTCCCCGCTTGGAGCGCTACCTTTCGGCGCTTGCAACCTGCGCGAACATCGCCCCGCTGCTCGGCCTGCTGGGCACGGTGCAGGGCATGATTGCCGCATTCGCCCAGATTCAAAACAAGCGCGGTCAGGTGAACCCGTCGGACCTTGCCGAAGGCATTGGAACCGCCCTCTACACCACGGCCTTCGGCCTTGCCGTGGCCATCCCCATGCTGGTGCTCTACAACTACTTCGTGACCCGCGTGGAGAACATGGTGGTCGAGATGGAGATTAGTTCCTCGGAACTGGTCGAACTGCTGACCCAGAACCGCAACAATCGCGAAATCTAGCCCATGAAACTGAAGCATCGCGGCAAGCGAAAGATCACCGCCAGCCTCGACATGACGCCCTTGATTGACGTCGTGTTCCAGTTGCTGATCTTCTTCATGCTCTCGGCCACCTTCGTGGTGCAGAGTTCGGTGCCAATCGAACTGCCGGAGAAGAACGCTGATTCACCGACCCCGGTCGAAGCCAAGGACATTGTAGTTAGCGTGACGGCGGACGGGCAATTCTATATCGGCGACAACGCAGACGCGCCGATTGCACCAGAAGCCTTGGGAGCGAGCCTGAAGGAGGCGGCGGCCAACCGACCTATGAGCGACCCGACGCTAAAGCCCATGGTGCTCATTCGCGCGGATGGAACCGTGCCCACGCAAACCCTCATCGACGTGATGGAAGCCTGCGAAGAAGCCGACCTGCGCAATTTTGGCATCGGGGTTCGAGCACAGTCCGAATGATGGCGGCACACCCATGAGTGAGCCCGATAACGACAGCCCGAACACGGCATCCCCGGCGGAAATTTATCGGCGATTCCGCCGGAATACCCGAAATCGCCGCTTGGTGATCGCCCTTGCCGTCAGCGCTGCGGTGCATCTTTCGGCGGTAACCATCTTCAAGATAGTCCTTTACTTCGAAGTGCCAGAAATCCGGTTCTATGAATTTCGATTCGTTCAGCCGCCTCGAGTGAACGAAGCATCGAGCCCTGAGGATCGTGAACTTGCCGCCCGTTGGGAGCGTCTGCCACGCATTGATGCCCCCTTGCTGAGGGACACCGGCGGTCAGCTCACCCTGGCGCGGCGCGACCTGAATTCGGCGGGGGCCTTGGAGGGGCTATTCGGGGACGCTGAACCCGCCCTTGGGGAACCGAGACTGGGCAACACCTTCCAGCCGCCCGAACTGGGCATGGAGCAGTTAAGCCTTGGCGGAGACGGAGGCTTGAACCTTGGGCCGGACATCGAGGGCAATTCGCAACGCTTCGTTCCTGTCGCTGGGTTCGCCGCCACGCTGACCTGGCCGCAACGGGAAGCGGCCCGGCCGCTGCTGTTCTCGCCGCCACTCCGCTCCTTGTGGAGCATGGACGCGGGGATACTGGCGCAGGGGCTTGCGCTCGAATTGAGCGTAGACGCCGGCGGAAAAGTAACCCGGGTGTGGAGCAGCGTCCCCCTGCCGGCGGAGTCGCTGGATGCCCTGGTCCAGCAGATCATGCAATACCGCTTTGAGCCGGAGGCATCAGATTCAATTCTTGATGAAACGGTGCTGTTGCTGCTCCGTGCCGAAGGCGACGCCCCATGATCGAGATCAGCCTCTATACGGCCCTCGCGTTCTACGGCAGCATCGTCATTTTCGGCACGCTGGGGATGTGGGCTTATACCGAGCTTACGGCGCAGCGGGTGCATCGTGTGCTGGAGAATCAGTTTCTCTGGCGCTGTTCCATTTGCGCCTACACCTACCTCGACGAAGAAGCGGGCGAGTATTCCACCTGTCCACGTTGTGGCAGCATCAACCGAATCGACGACGCAGGGGTGAAACCCTATGCCGTCAAGCCGGTGGAATCCGCCTTAGAACGCGGGGAAGGACGCAGGAATACCTCGAAGAAAAAGCGCCCGACCGCACGCTCGCGCGGACCCCGCCGTTGAGCCAGCGGGTGGCAGCCGTTGGGGAGTGGGTGTTAGGCTTCTGTTAGCGTTTTTCGAAATACGGGTGTGAACTGGAGGAAGCCCCACCGTGTCGATGAAGATTGAACAACCGGGCGGCCACATCGATCAGCTGATTCGCCAGACCCGCTGGCAACACGCCCAGTTGAGCGCGATGGCGGACATCAAGGCCAATGTGCTGCTGACCATCTCGACCATCACGCTGAGTTTCTGCGTGCCTTACGTGGGCACGCCCATGCTGCAGTGGCCCGCGCTGGTGATGATTATCTGCTGCGTGCTTACGGCGTTCGCATCGATCCTAGTGCTCTCCCCCAAGCTGCCGCCCCGGGGGGCTGTCGCCAGCAAGCGGGGGACAGGCTTCAACATTCTCTTCTTCGGCAGCTTTGCCGACATGGAACAGGAGGAATACCTGCGGGAAATCGAGGCGATCTGCAACGAGCCGAGCCGCGTCTACGAGACCATGGCCAAGGACATTTACATCCTCGGGCGCTTCCTCGCCAAGGTCAAGTACTTCTACCTGCGGCTCGGGTATCAACTCTTCATCGCGGGGTTGTTCGCATCGGGACTCACCTTCGCGTTCGTCGAGTTGGCCATTAACCTCGGCATTGATGTGTGGGTGATCCATTTTGGACTGCAGGACTACACGCCACTTGTCCCGCCCTCCCCGACTCCCTGAGGTGGCTTAGGGCACAAGCGCGTGGCGCATAACGCCCGAGATATCCACCTCGGCAACCGTCCCCTCTCCGCGATCCTTCCTGCGGACAATTATCTCGTAGACCTTGTTGGGGGACACGTTGAAACGCACTTTCCATATATTGGAGGTGATGTCCTCGTATAGGCGCGTGCCCTGCCCCTCCTCCTTGATCTCGAAGATAAGTCCCGCCGGACTGCTGGTCGTGACCTCGAACAAGGTACTTCCCGCACGGCGGTCGAGCCATTCCGAGCCGGTGGATTCCCAGCGCATGCGCTGTGCAATGGGCACCTCCGTGTCGGGCAACGCGCTGGATGCAAAGCTGTTCCCTGAGCTGGAACCTGAGAACGCCAACACACGAGTGGCCTCGGCAATGGGATTGAAGATGGTCATCCCGAGTTGCACCCGTTCGGACGCTATGAACACGGTGGGCAATACCACCGCCATGATGGCGAGATGGGAACCCCATATCATTAAGGACTCGCGTGTGCTCAGGCGGTACACACCGAAAATAAACAACGCAGCAGTGCCGGGAGGCAATAGCACGAAAAGCGCCAGAGCATTCAACGGCAGCCAGGTACAGAGATAGGCTATGCCTGCCACCACAAACCCTGTCAAAGTAACAAAAGCGGGCGGTATCCGCAGCTTAACATTGTAAAAGCTCATCGCAATCCACAACGCCAGTGGCCAGCCTGCGTAGAGCGCCACACCGAGAGCGATGCGGGTCTTGGCCATGCCATGGCGATACAGCTCTTCTAGCGTCTGATAACCCACGTTTACCCCGGAAGAGTGATCTTCCAAAACAAGACGAACCGATAAATACAAATTTATGAGCAGTAGAACCAACCCAACAGCACCTACCAAGGTGACCAAGGTCTCAATGGATGGCCCTGCCGCAAGCGGAGTTGCCTGCCCCCGGCGTCTACGAGGCTGTGGGGTGATGGCACCCAGAGGTTCATTGCATTGCCAGCACCGGGCTTCATCGGCGCTGTTCTGCGCCCCGCATTGGGGACAGACCACCCCCACTTTCAGGGGCACACCGCTATCGCTTTCCATGAGCCCAAGGTCTTCCTTGGGGGTATTCTGGGGGACCGCATGGAGACGTCGTATGGCACTGTTCGCGGTGGGATGCTCTGGATTGATCTCGGCAATCTGTTGCCACTCTTTGGTGGCGCCGAGACGGTCTCCGGCAATTTCCTTCACACGGGCGAGCTGCTCCCGCAAACCGACTTCCTCGGGCCAACGGGCGAGCGCCTGCTCCAGTTCGCCGATGGCCTCTTCGTAACGGCCCAGACGGTAATAGGTGGCTGCGAGATATCGAAGCACATTGAGCCGGGGCGACCATTCATTCTTGAGCACCAAGAGGTGCTCGAGCGCGTGGCGGTACTCCCAGGAGAGGTACATCTTCTTGGCCAGCCGCCAGCGTTCCTCGTGATCGTCGGGATGCTCTTCGATGTATTGTGCCAGTTCCCACATGTCTCCCTGGTCGGAAGGACGAATCATCGTGGGCTTGTCATCGTCGTCGTCAAACATCACTTGCCACGCTTTCTGCTTTGGGCCGGCTTGGCGCCCGGCTCGTTTCGCTTTTTCTCCGCGCGGCGCAGATTTCTGCGGTGCAGCAACTCATTTACTGCCGCCGTGAAGAAAGCCGCCACGATGCAGGCCATGAAGATCCCGAAGGCAATCCTCGTGGCAGGAGTCGCGCTGTCATAGGTGATCGACCAAGCCAGCCAAACGCCGGGTGCGGCAAAGAACAGGCAGGAAACCCCGAAGAAGCCCCAGCCCGCTGATTCCAACTTTGAAAAAGGATTCATCTAATCGCGCTCACTCACTTGCTGGCGGAAGCCTAGCCATGCAACAAGGGGTCGAATTCCCGCGATGCGGGTCTTGCCACGCGGGGAAGCGTCACCCGAAACAAAGCACCACCGCGCTCTCCTTCCAGTACTTCAATATGTCCACCGTGTTCCTGAATAATTTTGCCCGTTACGGCCAAGCCAAGGCCCGTTCCCTTCGAGCCCTTTGTGGAATAGAACAAATCGAATATTTGGGACCTAGCCTCCTCGGGTATGCCTGGACCGTTATCCTCGCACTCGATGCAGATGTCATCGTTCTCATCGGCATACACGCGTATCCAAACCTTGCCCTGATCGGGCGGGACGGCATCGGCGGCATTGCTCAGCAAGTTGAGGAGGCACCGGTAAAGCCCCTGGGGATCCGCCACCACCGGGCCACCCGTGTCAGCAATCTCTATATCCACTTCCACCAGTTTCTGAACGAAAAGCTCCTTCATCGTAAGGTGCGCATCTTCGACGATCTCCACCATGTTGCAGTCCTCGCGCGCGGGTATTCTCGGCTTGGACAGCGTGAGCATGTCCTGCACGAAGTTGGCGATACGCTTGGTGCTGCGGCGGAACACAGGCCACGAACGCTTCAAGACCTGGAGGTTGTCCTGAGCGAGCCCCATGTCGATCAGGTCGGAACTGCTTATGAGGCCGGTGACGATATTCTTCGTGTAATGGGAGAGACCGGTAACGGCTTGACCGATGGCGGCCAGTCGCTCGTTGCGCAGCTTCTCCTCGACGAGGCGCGCGCTGACCACGGCGGCGGCGGCCAAGGAAGAGAAGACCTCCATGACACGCATGTCGAAGTCGGTAAAGGCTTCGCCGTCTTCCTTGTTCAACACCTCCAACACCCCGACCAGCTCATCGCGATCGATCATCGGCGTGGCGAGCAACGAACGCGTAGCGAACTGGCTCGCGGCATCGGCGTCTCGAAAAAAACGAGGATCGGATTGTGCGTCAAGCACGTTGAAAGATCGGCGCTCTCGAGCCGTGGCGCCAGCAATACCCTGGTCGAGACTCAGCCGCACCTCGCGCTTCAGCGCGTCCTGATCACCGGAATCGCCGAGAGCGACATGGAAATAGAGGGTATCCGAAGCGGGATCAAAGAGCATCACCGAGGCGGCCTCGGCCCCCGCGACCGCCTTTGCCTCGGCGGAGATGCGGGTGAGAAGGGTGTCCAAATCGGTGACGGCGGCGGTGAGGCGGTGGATGCGGTGCAGGGCCTCCACCACCCGGGACATTTCCTCCCGCGAGGCCGCGCTCAACCAGGGGATTTCGTCGTGCACCTCGCCTGGCATGATTCCCTCATACGCCATCGCGACCGCCTTGTGGGCGGCTTCCCTCAAGATTGACGCGACAGAATGCTGTCGGACGCCATGAGCGCATGATAGAGCACGTCTCCGACAGCCTGCAAACTATCCGGACAGACCGCCTCGATGTTGTCTTCTGGCTTTCCCTTGAGCGTCGCGTGCCGGGCTATCGAGCCGCCGTAGATGGGATCGACAAGCCGAAGGGTAGGGATGCCGCTATCGCTTATGCCTGACATCGCGCGAAGCGGTGGCCCGTCTCCGGTAAAATGGCGCGAATAGCCGTATCGTTCCGCGGTATCCTCAACAAGACTGCGCAACCAGATCGGCGCTTCTGGATCGCGCCCCAGTTGGAGATAGCAATCTCCCACTCCCTCCAAAAAGACGAGGAGCTTTGGGTTCAATGGTTCCAGCAAGGTTTGCCATGCGCGACTGGCATCTTTCTCTCCGGATCCAACGGGGCTTGAATCAAGCAGGAAGACAAAAACGAGTGTATGCCCCCTACGCTGCCCCCCTGTCAGGGAAGCCAATTCGACAAGCAGCGCTGCCCCTGAAGCAGACGAGAGCGCACCAGGAGACTGCGAGGAGGTGTCAAATGCGCAGGCGAGAACGATCTCTCCGGGAAGGCTTCCCTGACAGCGCGCGGTCACAAGGGGCGGATAGTCTCCCGGTGCGCTTTGAGTTACAGACAATCCCTCCGCACGCAGTGCCTTGACCAGGTCTTCTACTGCGGATTGTTGCGCCGGGGAACCGAAGGGGCGCGGGCCAAGGTCGGTCCACTTGGACACACGCTGGAAGGCGCGTGCGCCGTTGAAGTCCGACGCAGCCCGTGACTTGGTTACCCGTTCAGTCTCATCTGGCTTCATCGATCGCTTCAGCCCGAAGGAACTGAGCCAAAGGAATGCGAAGGCAATCGCCCCCAGAATCACGATGGCCCTGACGGCCCGGCCGGGATCAGCTGCCATGCTGCCTCAGGATCCGCGGTGCGAAAGACATCACGCGGTAAGCTGAAGCCTCGTCCAGAGCGAAGCGTATCAAACGGACTTTCACGGGTGTCTGGTTGTCCCCCGTCAATTAGTGACCTTAAAGCTCAGACCCGGACGTCGGAAGTGGCAACGGCGCGGCTGGCATTGCGCGCGAGCACAGGATCGACTTCCGAGGCGATGAATTCCGTGACCTGCTCGGGTGCGCGCCCGATGAACTTGCGCAGGTCGAGCGTGCTCCTGATCTCCTCCAGACTCATTCCGATGGCGGGATCGCCCGCGAGCCGTTCCAGCAGATCGTTTTCCTTGCCATGTTCCTTCACTTGCGCGGCGGCAGCATGCGAGTGGGTGCGAATGACCTCGTGCAATTCCTGCCGGTCTCCCCCACGCTTGACGCCGGCCATGATGATGTTCTCCGTGGCCATGAAGGGCAGCTCGGACCAGACGCGCTTTTCGATGACCTTGGGATAAACTGCCGGGCGCTCCATCACGTTGAGGTAGAGGTTGATGCAACCGTCCGCCGCGAGGAAGCCCTCGGGCAGGCTGAGGCGTCGAATGGCTGAATCGTCGAGGGTGCGCTCGAACCACTGCGTGGCCGTGGTGAATTGACTATGCAGCGGGGCCGTCATGAGGAATCGGGCCAGCGCGCAGGCGCGCTCGCAGCGCATGGGGTTGCGCTTGTATGCCATGGCGCTGCTTCCCACCTGGGTGGACTCGAAAGGCTCTTCAATTTCCTTTAGGTTTTGCAGGAGGCGCATATCGGTGGCCCACTTGTGCACCGACTCACCCAGACGAGCCAGCGTTTGCAGCACATGCGTATCCACCTTGCGTGTGTAGGTCTGACCCGTTACACCGTAGGAGCTGGAGAACCCAAGTTTCTCGGCCACGAGCTGGTCAAGTTTGCGAACCTTGTCGTGGTCACCCTCGAAGAGCTCGAGGAAAGAAGCCTGCGTACCCGTGGTGCCTTTCACCCCACGGCAGCGAAGGCGTCGAATGCTTGCCTCGATATCCTCGATATCCATGACGAGGTCTTGCGCCCAAAGGCAGGCGCGCTTGCCCACGGTCACCAACTGCGCTGGCTGGTAATGCGTAAAGCCTAGCGTGGCCAGCTCGCGATATTCGAGGGCGAAATCGCGCAGCCGCTGGAGCGTGGCCACGGCGCGGCCAAGCAAAAGCTCCAGCGACTCCCGAATGAGTATCAGGTCGGTGTTGTCGCCCACATAGCAGCTGGTCGCCCCGAGGTGAATGATGGGCTTTGCCTTAGGGGCGATGTCGCCCAGCGCATGAATGTGCGCCATCACGTCGTGGCGCGTCTTGGATTCGTAATCGCGGGCCTTCTCGAAGTCGATGTCTTCGAGATGCTCCCGGAGTTCCTGAATCTGCTCGTCGGTTATGGGCAGGCCCAACTCCTGCTCGGCCTCGGCCAGGGCGAGCCAGCAGCGCCGCCAGGTGCTGAACTTTTTCTGTGCGCTCCAGATGGCCGCCATCTCACGGGTAGCAAAGCGCTCCACCAGTGGGCTGTAATAGACGTCGTGGTTCTCAGTCATGATGCTTCTTTCTTCTGGTCACGAAGTTCATGCCTTCGCTCCAGACCGTTAATGTCCCTGTCGTGCGACAATGCCATCAGGCCATTCTACGTCCGGGAATGATCCTCTATTGGAAATCCTGCGCATGAAGAGAGAAGGCTTCCCCGTCGGTGAGGGCGGCGACTGAGGTCACCGGATTCGTGCGCTGGGAAAAGATGCCGCCCGTGAACATGAAGTCAGCAGCGTTTACGACATCCTCGAAATCGCACGCTCCCGACTGCGCTTCCGCGATGTGATTCTCCTCGTAAGTCGCCACGTAACGATATTGCCCGGGCAACAGGTTTATTCGCTGCACCTCGAGACCATCACTGCGGACGGTCGCGAGCCAGGCCTCATCACGAGCTCTATCAACCACGGCGCTGATACGGGGGGTGTCGTACTCGTCGTGTTCGAAATCCATGGCAAGGCTGCACGAAGCCAAAGCCTCGCGGGGAGGAATGCCCATGGCCAGCTTGAACGCGATGGGGTCGGTCTGACTTCCGTTGGTAACGACCGCAATATTGCCGCCGGACACGACCCGGACGCAGTTGTACGCGATATAGGGACTGCGCTGAATGTCAGCCTCGTGCCCCGGTTTGGGCACGATGGCCACCCGCTCGTCCCCCACCACCGCCATGCGGTTGGGATAGGAACGGCTGGATACACGATACAAGGCGGCGAGCTTGCCCGAAGGCGTGCGCGCCACACACACAATGCGGCCGATGTACATGGGGATTCTCCCGGAGTGTTGAAGAACCTGATTATACGTGAAGCGGAAGGGGCTTGAAAAACAGCGCTGAGAGGCGCGAATCCAAAGCATGCGTTTTGTGCTATTATCCGTCCCGAACAAGGATACGCCTCGTGAGCTCATCGAAAGACAGCACGATTCAGCCCTCCGACTCCATTCTCGGGGGACGCTACGAGGTGATCCGTTCGCTCGGCCGGGGCGGCATCGGCAAGGTCTTTCTGGTGCGTGACAACCAGACCGGGAAACAGCTTGCACTGAAGATGCTGCGCACGCGCTATCAGGACAGCGAGCGCGCCGTCAAACGTTTTGAGCGCGAAGTAAGCGCCCTGCGCAAGTTGACCCATCCCTGCATTGTCAAGATATTCGACGTGCAAAAGACCGACCAGACTTTCTTCTACACCATGGAGTACGTGGAAGGAAAGAGCGTTCGCAAATGGATGCAGCAACGGGGGCGGCTGGAGTTCGGTTCGGTGGTGCGTGTGCTCTCCCTCATGGCCCATGGCCTCGAGCATGCCCACGAGGTGACGGTGCACCGGGATATCTCCCCGGAAAACGTGATGGTGCAAAAAGACGGCTCAGTCCGTCTCTTGGATTTCGGACTCGCGAAGCTGGAAGACGTGCATTCCAATCTGACCATGGTGGGTGTGAGCCTGGGAAAACTGGCGTACATGTCGCCGGAACAACGCGCCAGCGCAGCCGAGGTGGATTGTCGGGCAGACATTTACCCGCTGGGGGTCATGTTTCACGAGATGC
>JBJOID010000269.1:0-17515 GCA_046047315.1 Candidatus Hydrogenedentota bacterium
CAGGGCGCGCTCGCCGTTGGTCGCCGCGGAGATGGTGAAGGCATCCTTCAGCGTCTCCATGAGGATGTGGATGTTGTCGGGGGTGTCGTCGACAATCAACACCTTGGGACGGTCGCTACTCATGACCTCGTCTCCTTTATGCGCCTTCCGTTTCCGAGAGGTAGGCTTCCACCTCCCGCTTCACGGCGTCGGTATCGAATTCTCCAAGGGCGGCCTGCATGGCTTTATGGGCCGCGCTTCCCCGGGCCGAGAGCAGCTTGTCGCCCAGCACGCCGAGCAACTCCGTGGCCGCGCCGAGATCGCTGTCCAGCAAGCCCGCCAGCTTCATCATCAGCTCCCGCGCTTCCGGGGCGTCTTCCCCTGTGGCGTCCATCGGGGCAGCCTCTGTTGGCTGAGCGAAATCGCCCAGCGCGCCGGTCAAGACGCGAAGACTCGCTTCCAGATCGTTGATCGCCGGCTCCACGTCGGCGCCCCGCTTTCCAGCCCGCAGTAGTTTCTCCAACGTGGCCGCCTTCTCCGCCGTGTCCAGCGCTCCGATATTGGCGGCCACACCCTTGATCGTGTGGGCAGAGCGGGTGGCGGTGCCATGGTCGCCCGCCGCAAGTTCGCTGCGAATCCGGCTGCACGAATCCTGGTTTTGTTCGTGAAAGCGCCGCAGCAGGCTGGCGTAGAGCGCGCGGTTGCCATTCACCCGCGCCAGCCCCGCCTGCACGTCGATACCGGGAAGCGCATCCGGCAGCATCACATCGTCCGCGGGAGTGGCCGCGCGCACCGGCAAGGCAACCGACACGCCGGCCTTCCTCGCCGGGGTGTGCTGGCTCATCGTCGCAAAGAGCTGGCGGGGATCAATCGGCTTGGATATGTGGTCGTTCATGCCCGCCTCGATGCAACGCTCACGGTCCCCGGCCATCGCGTTGGCCGTCATCGCCAGGATGGGGAGCCCGGCGAACTCCGGCAACTGCCGGATGCGCCGCGTCGCCTCGAATCCATCCATCACGGGCATCTGGCAATCCATTAGCACCATGTCGAACGCGTGCTTCTGCACGGCATCGAGTCCCTCGGCTCCGTTCTCCGCCACGCTCACGCTAACCCCCACGCCCGAAAGCAACTCCTCCGCCACCTGCTGGTTGATCTCGTTGTCTTCCACCAGCAGCACCTTTAACCCCAACAGCGCGGGCCACTCGTCTCCCGAGGCGCCGCCCGAATCATGCGCGGCGGTCAAGGCCGCCCGCTCGCCATAGGCCGCCAGTATCGCCTCGAACATCATGGAACTGCTTACCGGCTTGAGCACCACCCCGTCGAGCCCGGCGACGTTGGCCTCCTTAAAGACCTCGTCGCGGCCATAGGCCGTCACCAGGATAATGTGGGGCTTCGCGGGCAGGCCCGGCATCTCCTGAATCCGGCGCGCGCATTCGATGCCGTTCATCTCCGGCATTTTCCAGTCGATCAGCACCACGTCATAGGGGGTGCCTGCCGCAGCGCGCGCAATCATTTCCAGCGCCTGCCGTCCGCCCGCCGCACAGTCTGAGGCGTAGCCGAAGGAGTCCATGATGCCCTGCAGGATCTCGCAGCTCGTGGCACTGTCGTCCACGATCAACACCCGAAGGTCGCTTACCCGCCCGGTCAAGGCGGCGCGGATGTCGCGCTTCGACTCGTCCAGTCCCAGCCGCACCGAGAAGTGGAAGGTGCTGCCGTGGCCCTGCTCGCTCTCCACCCCGATGTCGCCGTTCATCATCTCCACGATGCGCTTGCAGATGACGAGTCCGAGGCCCGTGCCGCCGTACTTGCGCGTCGTGGAACTGTCCGCCTGCGCGAAGGGCTGAAACAGGCGCGCCACCTGCTCGGGGCTCATTCCGATGCCCGTGTCGGTGATGGCAAAGCGCAGCCGCACGCCCTCGGCCTCCATCGCCTCCACATCCACCGAAACAATAATCTCGCCTGCTGCGGTGAACTTCACCGCGTTGCTGCCGAGGTTGAGCAACACCTGCCCCAGACGCAGCGGATCGCCGATGAGTTGGCGCGGCACATCGGGCGACACCTTGAACAGCACCTCGAGCTGCTCGCGTTCCCGCGCGCGCACGGCCAGCATGTCGGCCAGGTGCTCCAGCACGTTGTCGAGATCGAAAGAAATGTTCTCGATGTGCAGCTTACCCGCCTCGATCTTTGAGAAGTCGAGGATGTCGTTGATGATGCCCAGCAGCGCGGTGGCGGAGGACTGTATCTTCTGCACGTAGTCGCGCTGCTTGGGGGTCAGTTCGGTCTTAAGCGCAAGGTGCGCCATGCCGATCACGGCGTTCATTGGCGTGCGGATCTCGTGCGACATGGTGGCGAGGAAATCGCTCTTGGCGCGCGTCGCTTCCTCGGCGGCCTCCTTGGCGGCGGCCAGCTCGTCGTTGAGCTGCTTGAGCGGCGTGATGTCGGTGATCGTCGTCACGGCCGACAGGAAGCGCCCCTCGTCGTCGCGCACCGCGGCGGACCGCAAGTCTGCCCAGCGCAACTCGCCGCTCTTGCGATAGAAGCGCTTCTCCATTTGGAAGCGCTCCATCGCGCCCCCGGCCAGCTTTCGCAGCAAGCCCTCCTCCACGGGGATGTCGTCGGCATGCGTCACGTCCTTGAAAGACATGCCCATCAGCTCTTGCTCGCTATAGCCCATCATCACTCGGAAGGCTTCGTTCACCCGCAGGAAAGCGCCGCTCGCCGACTTGCTCGCGATGCCAATCGCGGCGTTGTCGAATACGGTCCGGAAGTAAGCCTCGCGCTCGCGCAGGGCCGCCTCCGCCCGCTTCAGCTCCGTCAGGTCGGTGATCATGGCGAAGGCGCCCACCACCTGCCCGGCTTCATCCACCAGCGGGCTGCCGCTCACAAGGCAGGGCACCGTATTGCCGTCCGGCAGCAGGTACTCGATCTCATAGCTGGACGACTCGCCGCCCTGCCTCCGCCGGATCTGCTCCTGCTGCCGCTCCCACATCGCGTCGTCCACGAACTCGCGCACATGCCGCCCAATGATCTCCTCGGGCTTGCGCCGCAGCATCGTGCACAGCGCCTGATTCACCTGCGTGGTGACCACCTCCGTGTCGATCACCCAGATGCCCTCGGAGGCCGTGTCGAAGATTCGGCGCAGCCGCGCCTCGGAATTGTTGCGTTCCTGTTCCACCAGCACGCGCGCGGTGATGTCGTGCGTGACCACCACCACGTGCGTCACATGCCCGCTCGCCGCGAAGTAGGGATACATGGTGACTTCGCAGCAGAGCCTGCGGCCGTCGTCCAGGTTGATCCAGTCTTCATAGCGCGCCACGTGTCCCGAGAAGGCCGCGTCGAAGCGTGGCTTCATCTCGCGTTCGAAGGCATCCTCGCTCCAGATGTCGGCAATCCGGCGCCCCAGCACCTCGTCACGCCGCCGCTGCATCGTTTTGCACCAGGCGTTGTTCACCGCCACGTAGCGGTATTCGTAATCCACAAAACTCATCGCGTCCTGCACGGCGTTGATGATGAACTCGTAGCGTTGGCTCTGCTCGATGATCTGCTTCAGGTCGCTGATGTCCGTGTGGGTGCCCACCACCCGCAGGGGCGCGCCTTCCGCGTCCCGCTCCACCACCTTGGCGCGAGCGAGTACCCAGCGAAACTCCCCAGTCCGCGTGGTCATGCGGAGCTCCTGGGTGATGGCGCCGGTTTCGCTGCGCACTTGCCGCTGCACCTCAAACAGCATGCGTTCCCGGTCATCGGGATGAATCAACTCGACCAGCGTGGACAGCGTGGCGGGCAGCTCTCCCGGCTCATAGCCGAGCATGCGGAAGAAGGTGGGGCTGTAATAGACCTCATCCGTCCGCACGTTCCAGTCGAAGAGGCCGTCCGCGCTGGCCTCCATCGCGAAGTCGTATCGCTGCTCGCTTTCCTTGAGTGCAAGCTCCGCCTCGCGCCGCTCGGTCACGTCGGCAATGACGCCGTCCATCCAGCGCAGGCTGCCGTCCACCGCATAGGTGGCCTGTGCCTTGGCTCCCACCCAGCGCACAGCGCCGTCTGCGCGAATCACGCGATAGCTCACCACCGCCTGCTGCCGCGCGGCGAAGGCATCCTGTACCTCGCGCGCAAGCCGTGCGCGATCCTCGGGATGCACCAGGCTGGCAAAGACCCGTGTTCCGCCCGGCATAAAGTCAGAGGCGGGATAGCCCGTCAATTCCTCGACAGCGTCGCTGAGATAGATCATCGTCCAATCAGCGTCGAGCAGACAGCGGAACGTGATGCCGGGAATGCTCTGCACCAGTGTGCGGAACTGTTCCTCCTGTGCGCGCAGGGCCTCCTCTGCGCGCGCCCGTTCCGCCTGCTGCACCGCCAGCATCACATAGCTTGCCGCCGCCACGGCGAACTCGTTTTCCTCATTAGTCCAGGGGCGCTGCGCGCCCACATGCTCGCAGCACAGCACGCCCGCGGTGTTCCCCGCCAGCCGGAGCGGAACATCCAACATCGAGGCGATGCCAAGCGGCGCGAGGTAGACCTCGGCGAACTCGCGAGTCGCGGGGTGCGTCGCAGCTTCCTCCGCGAGGATCGACTGCACGCTGCGAATCGCCGCGAAGTATCCGGGGAACTGGTCAGCCGTCAGGCGGGCCCCCTGCTCGTGGGCGTCGTCCGTCGCCTTGTAAAGGTCGCGGCACTCGATCGCAGTCCCCTTGCCGTCCAGAAACCAGATGCTTACCCGCGCCACGCCAAGGGCGCGCGCCACGGACTCGGTCGTGTTGCGCATGAAGGCGTCAAGCTCTCCGCCGACCTGGTCGCGCAGTTGCAGCAGTGTGGAATGAAAAAGCTGCGACCGCTCGCGCCGCTGGCGTTCCTCCTCCGCCGCACGCTGGGCCGCCGCGCGGGCGCGCTCCTGCTGTTGCAACTGTCTGCGGGTTTGCAGCAACTGCTTCTCGGATTCCGAGTGCGTCTTGAGCACGGCGAACACGTCGCCCGAAGTGAGCGTGAGGTTGTGTCGCCGTTGCTGCCAGAGCACATAGCCCGTGATGAAGGGCGCCATCAGCACCGTCAGCAGCAGGCGGTCGATGAGGTTCCCCCAAAGGATCGCCCCGTAGGCGGGTGTGTCGACATAGGAGATCGTGACATAGAGGATCGAATCAAGATAGAGCGTGACCAGCAGCGTGATGAAGATTCGAGCGAGCAGCGCCGCATTGCCACGCAGCCGCGCTGTGAGTTCCCACATCATGGCCATTGCCACCAGGTTGCAGGCTGACGAAACGCAGGAGGCGACATAGGAGCGGAGCGGCGGTTGCGGCACCGGGATGTCCAGCAGGATCAGCCCGGCGGCTGCCTGAAGGTTGAGCGTGGTGGTGATGACATAGGTGGCTGCGGTCACGCCGATGATGGCCACGATCGCGCTGCGAGCGGCGGCCGCGCCGTCGAAGGCATAGATCAGCATCGCCGCCAACACCAGCCCCGCGTAGAAGGTCGAGCCCCAGTAGATGGTCAGCCCGAAAAACTCCACGCGCGCCCCGTTGCCGCCGAGCCACATCATCACCGCGGCGAGGAAACCCACCATGATGAAGATTGGCGCGAGGCTGTAGCGCCAGCGCAAAGCATGCAGCAGGATCACCACCCCGTAAAGCAGGAAGGCGTCGGCTATCCAGGTCAGAAAGACGGGGGATACCACGGTGGCGTCGGCGCTCCTGTTTTGAACTGATAGGTATGCACAGGGGCGGGCAAGGCATGCCATCGCAATATGGATCGACGGCATATCCACGCTCACAAACAACTATGCGGGCGTGATTGTTTCGGCAGTGCGGAGCGCATTGCAAATGCCGAAAAACTCGAATCGCCGCGGGGCGTTTATTTGTCGCGCATCACCACTTCGCCTGGCAGCGTGCTGGCATGGGGCGACAGCTTGCGGCCCGGGTAGATGCTGGTGTTGATGCCGGTGTGCACATGGTCGCCGATCACCGCGCCGAACTTGCGTCGCCCGGTGTCCACCAGCGCGCCGTTGTATTCCGAGCGGTGCGTCTTGCCGTCATGCCGGAAGTTGGCGATCACCGTGCCGCAGCCGAGGTTGGCGCCTTCGCCCAGGATGCTGTCGCCCACATAGCTCAGGTGCGGCACCTTGGCGCCATTCATGAGGATGGAGTTCTTGATTTCGCAGCCCTGCCCCACCTTGCATCCGTCTCCGATGACCGTGCCCGCGCGCAGGTAGCAGTTGGGTCCAATCTCGCAGTTGCGCCCAATCAGCACGGGTCCCTCGGTGTAGACTCCCGGCTTGATGACCGTGCCCGCGCCAATCTGCACATGGCCGTTGAACACCGCCAACGGGCTCAGCTCGCCGCAGATGTCTGTGTCAAAGCCATGGTTCAGGAAATACTCGTTCGCGTCCAGCAGATGCCACGGGTATCCAATCGCAAGCCAATATCCCTCCGCCCGCACCACGCGGAAATCCCCCTGCTCCGCAAGCGTCTGGATCGCGGACGTGATTTCGATCTCGCCCCGCTCCGAAGGCGCGGTGCCGCGCAACACATCGAATACCGCCGGCGTGAACTTGTAGACCCCGATGTTCGCCAGGTTGGAAAAGACCTCCTTCGGCTTTTCCACCAGCCGCACCACCCGGTCGCCCTCGCTCACCTCATAGATGCCGTAGAGGCGCGGATCGGGCACCACCTTGGCGAGCGCGGCCTGCTCCCGTACGGCTACCCGCTTGAGGTCCCCCGGCTCCCACAGGTCGTCGCCGTTCATCGCAAGGAAGGGCTCGTCGATGTGCGAAGCACATTGCAGGATGGCGTGCCCGGTGCCCAACTGGTCTTCCTGCACCACGTACGAGATGGGCAGATCCTCGAACTCATCGCCGATGTGCTCCCGAATCATCTCGTGCCGGTAGCCCACGATGATCGTCACGCCATCGACGATCCCCTTCAGCGAGCGCAGCTGCCGCTGGATGATCGTCTGGTTGGCGATGGGCAGCAGCGCCTTGGGACGCGTCAGCGTCAACGGATACGTGCGGGTGGACTTGCCCGCAGACATGATCACGGCCTTCATCGAACGCTCCCCTCGGGTTGCACACCGCGCATCATAGGCATCGACATCCCGTTCCGGCAAGTCCCTTCACCACCGATTCCCATTTTGGCACACAATCCGTGTCCGATTTTGGGATTGCTCTAAACCGGGACCCAACCGCACACGACTCATTCAGAGGCCTTAATATCTTTAAGTGCAATGCATTCAATAAGTTAGCTCGAATGTTCCCTGCGCTGCAAAGTTGGCCCGCTAGTTGCTTTGATCAGATACCGACACCGGGAACAGGGAACAGGCCCCACTGGCCCATTCAGGTCCCTGTCCGTCATCGAGGCTTTCCCAAGGGAAGCCGGGGCATCGCGCGCGCAGAGGTTAGACGTAGCGGATGACGTGACCCGGTTACTTGGCGCATGGGGCGCGGCCAGCGAAAACTGGCCGCGCCCGTGTTCCCTAGTCGTTCGCCCGACGCTTCCCCACCGTGGCACAATCCAAGACCGACAGCCTCTGGAATTCCGGTCTTGACTTCACGCACTGCCCAATACTTTGTGACGCTTCTCTTGGTCGTGGCCTGCCACGGGGTCCATGCGGAGGAGCACCCGCCGAGGTCGTTTCCCGTCTGGATTGATTTGGACGCGGGGGCCCTGTTTCCCGGAGAGAGGGCGAACGGGCTCCTCGCCCTGGAGACCGCCAGCCGGGTGCCCGGGCTTCGTTTGGTGGGGGTGAGCGTGGTGTATGGGACCTTGCCGGTGGAGGAGGGGGCGCGGCTCCTCTCCGGATCCTTGTCGCGGCTTTTTCCGGAAGGTCCGCGTTTGGTGCTTGGCGCCGGGGGACCGAACGACGCGGAGGGCGCGGCCCGGGCGAGTGCCGCCATGGCGGAAGCGCTTGCAGAAGATTCATTCCACTTGCTGGCCCTTGGGCCCATGACGAACGTTGCGGCCCTGATGACGCGGCATCGCGAGCTTCAGTCCCGTATTCAGTCCATGGTGATCAGCGCCGGGCAGCGTCCCCTGCGTACACTCCAGCCGAACCCGGAGCGCGACATCCATTTCGCCGACTTGAACGTGGCCATGGATCCAGACGCGGCGCGCCTGGTGCTCGAGGCGCGTCCAGAACTGTGCCTATTCCCCTGGGAAGCGGCCGCGCCCTTCGCTTTCGTCGCGGGGGATTCCGCGCATGCGGTATGGAGCGCCCCGTGGCGCGCAGCCACAGGCCGGGATGCGCTGGTACCCTGGGACGCGCTCGCGGTGCTATGGTTGGCGCAGCCCGCGTGGTTCGATGCGGCGGACGTGTCCGTGGCCCTGCAGCGCGCCCCGCACGACGGCGCGGCGACGGCGGGCCCCGTAATGAAGGATGGTCGGCGCGAATACATGACCGTTGACTTCAAGTCGGAAAGCGGGCGTTATGCCCGCTATGCCACGCGGACAAAGCAGGAAGCGGCGGCATGGCTTGCGGTCCTGCTGCGTGACAGTGGATGGGAGCACGATGACTGAAAACAACGATAGCCTGCGCACGCGGGTTTCCACCTACCTCTGCATGACCAAGGACGTCGGCGTGGGGGGGAACCTCTTCGGCGGCGTCCTGATGGCCTGGCTCGATGAGGCGGCGGCGATTTTCGCCCACCAATACACTGGCTGCGGGCGGATGGTCACCCTGAAGTACACGGAGCTGCTGTTCAAGCACCCGGTCAAGGTGAACGACATTGTCGAGATTTATGCGGAGAATCCCCGCCAGGGCCGCACCAGCATCACCTTCGATCTTGAGGGCACCGTCGAGGGCAACGTCGTGTTCCACACCACCTGCACCTTCGTCGCCATAGACGACAGCGGCCGCCCCGCGCCTATCCCGCCGCGCGGGTGAGCTCGGGTCGCGTGTACCACCATGCCCACAACATCAGCGGAAACTGCAGCAGCGTGCGAAGCACCAACATCGCAGGCGCCACCCCCGGGTAGTCGCCGGGGTTCAGCATCATGTGCACGTGCACCAGCATGAAAACCGCCAGCATGGCCACCACGCCCCAGGCGGCCCAGCGGCGGGTGGCGGGCAAGAGCAGCCCCGCGCCCAGCGCGATTTCCGCCACCCCGCTTGCCGCCACCATGAAGCCGTGCCAGGGGATCCATGGCGGCATGATGCGCAAATAGAATCCGGGGTTGACGAAGTGCAACACGCCCGCCGTCACATAGAGCGCCGCCATCAACACCAGCAACGCGAACTTCAACCGTCCCATGCTTGTCCTCCCCCGCATGCCGCGCATGCATTGGCGCTTTCCGGGGAGTATACTACGCCCCATCCCCACACTTTCGCCGCCCGTAGTTTCCCCGGAGACCCCGTATCATGAACAAGTTGGTGTCGGTCGTCGTGCCGATTTACAACGAGGTGGACAACCTGCCGCTGCTGATGCGGCGGGTCGACGCCGCCTTGGGCGCGCTTCCGGGTTACACGTATGAGGCGGTACTGGTAAACGACGGCAGCACCGATGGCAGCCGCGAGGCGCTTGAGGCTTTGCGCGCGGAGTATCCCGCGCTGCGTCCCATCCATTTCAAGCGCAACTTCGGGCAGTCCGCCGCGCTGGTGGCCGGCATGCGCGCCGCGCGCGGCGAGTACATCCTCACCGCCGACGGCGACCTGCAGAACGACCCGGCCGACTTTCCCCGCATTATCGAGCTGCTTCAGGAATACGACTGCGTTTGCGGCTATCGGGCCAATCGCCAGGACAACTGGGTGCGCAAGCTTTCCAGCCGCGTGGCCAACCGCGTCCGCAACTCCGTGCTGCGCGACGGCATCCGCGATTCGGGCTGCGGCACCAAGGGCTTTCGCCGCGCGGTCGTTGCGCACCTGATTCCCTTCAACGGCGTGCACCGCTTCTTCGCGGCGGTCGCGCGCAGCGCCGGATTCAGCATAGCCGAGTGCCCTGTCGGCCATCATCCCCGTGTGCATGGCGTGTCCAAGTACGGCATCTCCAACCGCCTGTGGCGCGGCATCTACGACCTCGTCGGCGTGGGGTGGCTGGTGCGTCGCTACGTGCCCTACGAAATCGACCAGGCCTGACCATGCCGGCCTCCTTCCAATGGATTGATCTGTTTGGCATTGCCGGGGCGGTCATCTTCTACAGCCGCTTTTATCTCCAGTGGTACTTCTCCGAACGCGCGGGCCGCAGCGTCGTGCCCGTGGGCTTCTGGTACCTCAGCGCGGCGGGCAGCATTTCCCTCTTTCTCTATGGCGTGCTGTTGCAGTCGCCGCTCGGCGTCTTTGCGCACTGCTTCAACATGGTCGTCTATGCGCGTAACCTTGTGCATATCTGGCGGCGCCGCGACACCCTCACCGCATGGCGCATGCGCTTCGCGAACGCCGCCATCGTGCTCTCGCTCGGGGCCGCAGTCGTCCTCCTGGCCTACACCTGGTTCGGGCACTACCAGACCTCCAAGGAGGCCCAGCCCAGCGAGGCCCTTTGGGGCTGGTTCCTGATTGCGCTGGGCCTGTTGGGACAGGTCCTCTTCGCCTCGCGCTTTTTGTTGCAGTGGCTCGTCACCGAGGCGCGCAAGAAGAGCACCTTCCCCACCGCCTTCTGGTATGTGAGCATCGCCGCCTCGCTTCTGCAGATTCTGTCTTTCGGTGGCCAGGG
This sequence comes from Candidatus Hydrogenedentota bacterium, assembly GCA_046047315.1. Classification (GTDB taxonomy): domain Bacteria; phylum Hydrogenedentota; class Hydrogenedentia; order Hydrogenedentales; family JAEUWI01; genus WGMK01. Next base: position 10,604 of record JBJOID010000269.1, read on the forward strand.
GGAGTGGGTCTTCGCGCTAGGCCTCTTCTCCACCATGCCGGTCTACCTGCGCAACCTCTGGCTCATCCATCGCCGCCCCGGCGCCGCGCCGCCCGTCGAATCTTGATCACCCGCCACCTGATGCAATATCCGGCCAGCGCAAAGTTAACTACAAGCAACTTTGTTTTTACAGGTTGATAATCCTGTTGACTCCCGTTACACTGTGTCCAGTTGGAGCATGGATTGGATGAAGAAGCACATCATTACCGGCTTGCTCGCGGCGCTTGCGCCACTGGCTTCCTTTGCGGAGGAAGCGAGGCTGTCTGTCGTCGCCTCGACCACGCAGATAGCGGACTTTGCCCGGCAGGTGGGGGGGGATCGCTGCGCAGTGTCGAGCATCCTCGCGCCGGGAACAGACCCCCATCTCTATCAGCCCACGCCCAGTGACGCGCGCTCCGTGGCCTCGGCGGATCTGGCGCTGCAAAACGGCATGAACCTCGAGGGAAAAAACTGGATGGCCACGCTGGCGGCCGATGCCGGCAAGCCGATCATCACCTGCACCGACGGCATCGAACCGCTGGTGCTCGAGGAGGACGGCGAGCCTGTGTCCGATCCGCACGCCTGGTTCGACCCCGCGAACGCGGCGGTGTATGTGAACAACATCACCCGCGCGCTGATTGCGGCGGACCCCGGCGGCGAACAGGAATATTCCGCGCGCGCCAAACTGTACTTGCAGCAACTGCGCGTGCTGGACAGCTGGATCAAGGCCGAGATGAACGCCATCCCCCCGCAACAACGCATCCTCGTGACAAGCCATGACGCGTTCAATTACTTTGCGCGCGCCTACGGCTTTCGCAACGAAGCGCCGGTCGGCTGGTCCACCGGCCGCGACACCGGCGGTGGCATGACCCCCGAGCGCCGCGGCATGGTGATCGACTCGATACGCGGCTTCGGGGTCAAGGCCATCTTCGTGGAAACCAGCGTGAACCCCAAGGCCATCCGCGAAATCGCGCTTGAGGCCGGCGTGGCCGTGGGAGGAGAACTCTATAGCGACTCCATGGGCGCGACGGGCACAGCGGGCGAAACCTACATCGGCATGATGCGCGAGAATACGTTGCGCATCTCCGGCGCGCTGCGCTAGGGAGACGAACCATGCGGCGCATTGCGGGAGCCGTGCTGGCGTGGGTGGTGCTTGCGGGCGGCACCTGGCTCTACCTCAACGCCCAGGAGGCGCGTGCCCGCGACGGCGCGCCGCTCGTGCAGCCCGTGCAGCTGCCCCCGGCCGATTACCGCGTGGAGCTCACCCCAACCTTCGCGGCCACGCCCGATCCCTTTGCCCTGCGCCTGGATGAGGGGAGCGCACCACCTGCCCTCATGGCGCGTCTGAATGGCGTCGAGGTGCTGCGCCGCGACAGCGAGCTCGCGGCGGGGGAGACCCTGCGCATTGAGCCGCTGACTCCCTTGCTGGCGGGAGACAACGAACTCTTCATCGATACGTCCCCTCCGGGCGAGGCCGCCTTGCAGGCGCATGCGTTGCGGGTGCGCGTATACCGCGGCGCTTCGCTCGTGACCGAGCAGACCCTCTGGAGCGAACCCGGAACGGCCCTGTCGGGTGCGGTGCGCTTTCGCGCCGCAGAAGCCAAGGCGGGGGATAGGCCGTGAACGCCGCATCCCGTCCGCCCGCCATCGAGATTGACCACCTCACCGTGAGCTACGGGCCGCGCCCGGCCCTGCTCGATGTCTCCTTGTCGCTTCCCCAAGGCGAGCTCATCGGCATCATCGGCCCGAACGGCGGCGGCAAGTCCACGCTGCTCAAGGCCATCCTCGGTTTCGCCAAGCCCGACGTGGGTAGCGTGCGGCTGCTGGGCCAGCCGGTCGAAGCTTCCCGCGGCCGCGTGGCTTATGTGCCGCAGCGCGGCGCGGTGGACTGGGACTTCCCGGTGACGGTCGAGCAGGTGGCGATGATGGGCCGCTATGGACATATCCCCTGGTGGCGCGGACCGCGCGCCGAGGACCGCGACCGGGTGACGCACGCCCTGCGCACGGTGCGCATGCTCGACCATGCCGCGCGCCAGATTGGTCAGCTGTCCGGCGGGCAGCAACAGCGCGTCTTCGTGGCGCGTGCACTGGCGCAGGGGGCGGACATCCTGCTGCTGGACGAGCCCTTCGCGGGTGTGGACGCGGCCACCGAGCACGCCCTGCTCGACGTGCTGGCGCAGTCCAAGGCGGACGGCAAGACGCTCGTGGTGGTGCACCACGATCTCGCCACGGCCGCCGAGTATTTCGACCGGCTGGTGCTGGTGAAACAGCGCCTCTTCGCCTGCGGCTCGCCCGGGCAGGTGATGCGGGAGGAACTTCTCGGGCAGGTGTACGAGGGCAAGCTGCGGGTCTTCGCCGATCTCCTGCGCACGGAAGGCGGCGCCCCATGAACCCCGTTGCCGCCTTTTTCCTCGAGCCCCTTGGCGAGCCCTTCTTCCAGAAGGCCCTCCTGGGCGGCGGCATCGTGGGCATGATCTGCGGCGTCGTGGGCTCGCTCGTCATCCTTCGGCGCATGGCCTTCCTGGGGGACGCCCTCTCGCACACCATGCTGGCCGGCGTCGCCGGCGGCTACCTCGTGATGAAGCTCGCCTTCGGCGTGGAAGCCCACGCGCTGGCCATGCTCATCGGCTCCATCATCGCGGCCATGCTCACCGTCGTGCTTATCGGATTCGTTTCCCGCGTGTCGCGCATCAAGGAAGACAGCGCCATCGGCATCATGTACTGCGGCGTGTTCTCCGCAGGCGTCGTGCTCACCTCGCTCTTCAGCGGCTATATCCACATCGACCTCACGCATTTCGTGATGGGCGACGTGCTCGGCGTCGGCAACGCCGACCTCTGGGCGTCGGCGCTCGTGGCCGCGGGCGTGCTCACCGTCCTGCTGCTCTTCTTCCGCCACTTCCAGATCACCAGCTTCGACCCCATCATGGCCGCCTCGCTGGGTCTGCCCGTCCTGCTCATCGACTACACCCTCACCGCCTGCGTGTCGCTCGTGGTGGTCACCGGCGTGGGCATGGTCGGCGTGATACTGGTCATCGGACTGCTCATCACCCCCGCCGCAACGGCCTACCTGCTCACCGACCGCCTCGAGCGCATGATGGCGCTCTCGGGACTCTTCGGGTTCACCAGCGTTGTCGGCGGGCTCTACCTCGCGGTCGGCATCGACAGCACCGGCGGCGGCGCCATCGTGCTCTTCGCCACCCTGCAATTCATCGCCGCGCTCATTTTCGCGCCGCGCTATGGCCTGCTTTCCGGCTGGCTGCGCCGCCAGCGCGCCGTGCCGCAGGAGAACCTGGAGGACATCCTCAAGCAGTTGTACCACGCCCCCTCGGGCAGCATGGTGCGCCAGACGCTGCGCCGTATGCTGGGCAGCCAGGCGGGCGACATGGGCCGCGCCCTCAACCGCCTCGAATCCGAGGGGCTGTTGGCGAGCGCAAGAGGCCCGTTGCACCTGACCGCCGAAGGCCGCGAGCGCGCCGAGCAGGTGGTGCGGGCGCACCGCCTGTGGGAGACCTACCTCGAACAGACCGGCACACCCATGGCCGAGGTGCATGACAAGGCGGATCAGTTGGAACACCTCGACGACGGCGACTCCGTGGACTACCTGGACCACCGGCTGGGCCATCCGCTACGGGATCCCCACGGCTCCGAGATACCCCGCCCCAACCGCATGTTCGTCTCCAACATGGCACCGGGCGAGGATGCCGTGATAGGCCAGCTGCTGCCGGGTGCGCCCGGCGTTGAGGGCCTCGTCGAGGGGGCGTCCATCCGGCTAGAGTCAAGGACGCCCGGCGCCGAGCGGTTCACCGTCCGCCTCGAAGACGGCAGCACCATGAACCTCTCGCACGAAGAGGCCGACGCCGTGGGCCTGCGGCGTGGCGAATAAACCGCCGCCGCTTCAGAGCAAGGGCGGCACGTTGACCCAGGCACGTTGCGCCCAGGACTGGAGTCCCAGTTCCGCCAGCTGCACGCCCTTCGCGCCTTCGAGCAGATTCCACCGGAAGGGCTCGTCGCGCACCACATGGCGCAGAAACAGTTCCCATTGCGCCTTGAAGGCGTTGTCGTAAACCCGGTTGCCCGGCACCGGTGTCCATCCCGCCTGATAGTCCACCGCCGGGGGCAGGTCGGGATTCCACACCGGGCATGGCGTGTTGGCCGCGTGTTGCGTCCAGCACTCCCGCAGCCCCGCCACCGCACTGCCTTGCGTGCCATCCACCTGCAACGTCACCAGGTCGTCTCGCCGAACCCGCACGCACCACGAGGAATTGAAGTGGCAGATTACGCCGGTCGCCGTCTCGAAAGTGGCGTAGGCCGCGTCGTCCGCCGTGCAGCGATACGGCTGCCCCTGCTCGTCGAGCCGCTCGGGCAGGTGGGTTGCACCCAGGCACGAGACCGCGTTCACCTCGCCGAAGAGGTTGTCGATCACGTAGCGCCAGTGGCATAGCATGTCCACGATGATCCCGCCGCCGTCCTCCTTGCGGTAATTCCACGAGGGCCGCTGCGGAGTCTGGTCGTGCCCCGTGAAGACCCAATACCCGAACTCACCGCGCACCGAGAGAATCCGCCCGAAGTAGCCCGTGTCGATGAGATGCCGCAGCTTCTGCAAGCCCGGCAGCCAAAGCTTGTCCTGTACCACGCCATGTTTCACGCCCGCGGCCTCGGCAAGGTGGTATAGCTCGAGCGCCTGCTCGACCGTCTCCGCGCAGGGCTTCTCGAGGTAGAGATGCTTCTCGGCGGCGATGGCACGCTTGGCTGCCTCATGCCGCGCCTGCGTGGTCTGCGCGTCGAAGTACACCGGGTAACTTGGGTCCGACAGCAGGGCGTCAAGATCTGTCGAGTAGGGGATGCCGCCATGCGCGTCCGATAGCGCCTGGAGCTTGTGCGACGAACGCCCCGTCAGGATCGGCTCCGGCAGGATTCGCGTCCCATCGGAGAGGCGCACGCCCCCCTGCTCGCGCAAGGCCAGGATGGAGCGCACCAAATGCTGGTTCGTTCCCATCCGCCCCGTGACGCCGTTCATGATGATGCCTACGGTGTGCGTGGTCATGAATCGTGTATTCCTTTGGTGTTGGTGCCGAGGCTGATCACGCTTCTTGGGGAAGCGCAAACAAGTTCACGCTCGCTTTCCTGGCTTGTTTCGATTGGGAAGCACAGGAGTGACGTATCGCATTTGTCCCCCTTTGAAGGGGGTGGCATGCGGCGGAGTGCCCGCCGCATGACGGGTGATGTTAAATCCTCACGCACCACCGAGCCCAACCCGCTCGAACGCGCCCGATGCCGCGAGTGCGCGCCAGCGCCGCTGCCGGTGCCAGAAGAGCAAATGCGTGAACATCCATGCGACGGGGGTAATGAGGCCCGCCTCGACGCTGATATCATCGGTGTAGCGGCAGCCCGCTCCAGTGCGTTCCACGCGAATCACGTGCAGCCATCGCTTGGCCAGCTGGCCGCGTCCCTCGTCGCGCAGTTCGGCGCGGTCTGGGGTCACCTCGACCATGCGTATCACAATGGTTTGGCGACCCAAGGGTATGAGCCCGAAGAGTCGAAGCGACACGGTGTAGTCCCGCTCCTCCCAGAGCTCCGGCAAGGCGGTCGGCTCGACAGGGATCATGGTCACCAGCGGCGCGGCCACATGCAGCATCAAGCGCGGCCGTCGAAGCGCCTCCAGACACTGCTCGAAAGAGCAGTCGAGGTCCACGCTACGCAGCACCCTCATTCCGGCAACGTCACACGGTAGACCGCCACCTCGCCGAAAACCTCGGCGAGCGTGAGCGCGGCATGTGCCGGGCGCGCGCCCAGCTTGGCTTCATAGGGGCCGCGAAGCACCCAGTCCACGCGGCGCGCGCGCAGGAAAGACGCGGTTCCTTCCGGCGTCATCTGCCCCCCGAAAAAGCGCTCCACCTCAGCGGCCACTGTCTCAATCTCCGGCGTGTACATGTAGTGACCGGCCACCACCCGCAGCGGGCTCAGCGCGGGGATGTAACGCGAAGTATCGCGCGACGCCAACACCACGTCGCCCGCCTGCTGCGCGGCGATCCAGTCCAGCGCCTCCACCACCCCGGTGGGCACATAATACGCATCGCACTCCCCGGGGTCGGTCAAGCTTGCGGCCATTTGGTTCCACGCCCATGCGGAACCCGGCAAGCCCGCCAGCACCAGCAGCGCGGCGGCCACCCTGCGATGACGCCGCAAGGCGATGCCGGACCGCAACTCCACGAACCGCGCGAGGGCGGGCAGGGTCCACGCAAGGGCCAGCAAGAGCGGCGCGTTGGCGTAGGCGGCCAGCGCCGCCTCCTGTCCACCGCCGTAGTAGGGCGAAAGCTGGGTGAATCCCCATGCCGCGATCATCCAGAACACCAGCGCGACCTGTTCCACCGGCAGACCACGCAGCCGCAGCCAGCGCGGCAGCGCCGCGATGAAAAGCCACGCGGGCCAGCTGATCCAGATCATGATCTCGATGAGCGACTTTGGCTGCCCCCATCCGGTGAGGTAGAAGCCGCCATCCACGCTCCACGCGTGCCGCGCGAGAATGTTGTCCGAAGCGTAGTAGCCAAACAACAGCACGAAGGGCAGCATCGTGGCCAGCATTAACGCGGCCTGACGGCAGGGACGCCAGTCCCACCGGCCCTCGCGCGCGGCGGCGAGCAGGGGATACACGCAGAGCAGCAGGCAGGTTTCCGGCAGATGAAAGGGGCGCACGCTGCTCTGGCCCGCCGCCGCCAGTCCGGCCAGCGCGAACCATCCGCCCCGGCCCGTCTTCCAGCCCCGAATGAAGCAGGCATACTTTAGCAACGCAAAGAGGTAGTCCAGCACGAAATGCGGCTTGTTCACCAGATAGGCCGGGAGGCTCACGCCCATCGCGTCGGGAGTGAGGGGCAGCTTCCAGCCGAAAGCCGCGTT
>JBJOID010000270.1:0-16858 GCA_046047315.1 Candidatus Hydrogenedentota bacterium
CTTCCGCCCTCACCTTCGCCACAATGCTCTTCATCGTGCCGTTCATGGTGTTCATGTTTGCGCTGGTGCAAACCTTTCACCTGGGCGACGAGGTCTACCTGCGCCTTTCACGGGTGATCAACGACCGCCTGAGCGCGGTGGTAGAGATGCTTCCCTTCGAGGATGGCGAGCTGGTGGAACCAGCGCCGGTACCGGCGGCAGAGACTGTTGCACCCACGAACGGCGAAGTCCCCGCGCCATCGGAAGTGGCCCGCTTCGATGTGTTCGGGGTGCCCAAGGCCTCCTCGTCGGTAGCGCCCAAGCCGGAAGAGAAGGACGACTCCTTCGACACTTTTGAGGCCATCGCCCAGACGGCGGCGCCGGTCTTCGAGAAGCTCCCGGAAGAGGAACGTCGCAAGGCCTTCTGGAACGCGCTCATCGCTTTCTTCCTGCCTCACTTCGAATACGGTGGCGACACCGGACAGTCGTATCTCGACCCGGTGAAGATGATGGTGAACCTGGCGGAAGAGGGGGCGACCAGCCTCGACACGCTCGGCGTGACCGGCCTGCTCTGGGTGCTCATCACCGTCTTCGGTTTCATGCGCAACGTGGAATGGTCCTTCAACCAGATGTGGGGCGTGAAGAAGAGCCGCAACATCCTGCGTACCCTGAGCGACTATCTCACCATCACCCTGCTGTTGCCCTTTGTCGCGGCGCTGGTGCTGGCCATCACCGCCGCGCTGGCCACGCTCGACACCACCGATTCCTTCCGCATCGCCCTGCGCGGCAGCCAGTTCGCGCTGGTCGCGCTCACTTTTACCCTGCTCTACAAGGTGGTGCCAAACACCAAGGTGCACTGGCGCTATGCCTTCCTTGGGGGCGTTGTTGCGGGCGGCGCGTGGATGCTCATGTCGTGGGGATACGTCACCTTCCAGGTGGGGCTTGCCAAGAACGTGTTCTTCTTCTCCACCTTCGCCCTGTTCCCGCTGTTCCTGTTCTGGGTCTACACCAGTTGGGTGATTCTGCTCTATGGCGCGCTGCTCAGCTTTGCCTACCAGAACGAGCGCACCTTCGCCATGGAGCAGCATGTGGACAACGCGAGCCACGCCTACCGCGAGGCCGTGGCCGTGCGCGCCGCCATTGAGATGTCGCGCCGTTTCCGCAAGGGCCTGCCGCCCCTTTCGGTGCAGGAAATGGCGGAGCAGTGGAACATCCCCACACGCCTGCTGAACCACGTGATGGACCATCTCGTCGAGGCGGGATACGTTTCGGTCTGCGCATCCGAACCGGTTCGCTACCAGCCGGGCCGCGCCCCGGAAACCACGTTCATTTCCGACATCGTGCGCGTGATGCGCGAGGCCGGTATGGACTGTTCGCAACTGCGCCGCGAATCCCTTTACCGCGAGGTCTACGAGGGACTGAACGAGGGCGACAACCACTATCTGGACATGACCGTGGCGGCCATGGCGGAGAAGCTGGACGCGCAGGAGGAACGCGCGCAGGCCGCGAAGCCGGAAGGCAAGATGCTGGCCTACGTCCGCGGGAAAGGTTGAGGAAGGGAGCGACGTGAGGATCACCAGGCGAGGCTTCATGGCGGCTGCGGGCATGGCCGCATGGAGCAGCTTCGCGCCCGCCCGCGCACATGGCGCGAACGAGCGCCTTCGCCTGGGAATCATCGGATGCGGCGGCATCGTGCGCGAGCATCTCGGCGCCCTGCTCCAGCGAAGGGACTCGGACAACGTTGAGATTGCGATGCTCTGTGATGTGTACGAGCGGCGCCTTCGGCAGTACCTTCCCCTCATCGAGAGTCACCAGTCAACGCCGGAACTTGCCGCGGACTACCGCGCCCTGCTGGACCGCAGCGACATCGACCATGTGTTGATTTGCACCCCCGAACATTCGCACGCCCATATCACGCTTGACGCCCTCGACGCGGGCAAGCATGTCTATGTCGAGAAGCCGGTGGCCCACACCATCGATGAAGCGCAGGCCATCGTGGCGAAGGCGGCGGAGACCGGACTGAAGGTGCAGGTGGGCGTGCAGAGCATGTCCGAGGACAGCTATCTCGCGGCGCGTGAGGCGATCGCCTCGGGCCTGCTGGGCAAGGTGGTCTCCGCGCAGATTGACTATGTGCGCAACAACGCGCTGAAACAGCCGCTATGGCGGCGCGACGGCGAGGGCAGCGACAAGTTGCCTCCATCCTTGAATTGGGAGGCCTGGCAGCGTCCGGCATCCCCAAGGGAATGGGACCCGCGCCGCTACTATGAATGGCGCTGCTATCGCGATTACTCCGGCGGCATCGCCACCGACCTGTTCGTACACCGGGTCACGCGCGTTATCCGGGCGTGCAACCTCGGCATGCCCTCCCGGGTGTGCGGCATGGGTGGTATCTACAGCTGGAATGACGGACGAGACCTCCCCGACAGCATGGAGCTCCTCGCGGAGTATCCGGCCGTGGCGGGGATCACCGACGGCATGACCCTCCATGTGCTGGGCACCATGGCCAACGACGACGGCAACGCGCACTGCATACGCGGCACCGAGGCCACGCTCTATTTCGAGGACCCGGGCTTCGTGGTGAAGTCGGACAAGGGAGGCGAGGTGCTGGCGACGCACACGCGCACCGGCGGCGAAGACATGGGCCCCCACCATGAGAATCATCATGCGGCCATTCGAACAGGCGCGGCGCTCCATTGCCCGCCCGAGCTCGGCCTTCATGGGCTTGCGGTTTGCCGGATGGCCAATCTGTCGCTTTTCGAGGGACGCCTGATGCGCTGGAACACAGCAACCAGCACGGCGGAATTCGCCTAGATTCCCCTCCGCGCTGCAAGCGCCCGGCGACATTCAGCCCCGCCCGCATGGTACGATGGGCGCATGGCAGGAAGCATTGAGATAAGCGGCCTGAGCAAACGCTTTGGCCGAAAGGCTGCGCTTCAGGACATCAGCCTGAGCCTGCAAGCGGGCGAGGTGCTGGGCCTGCTGGGTCCCAACGGCGCGGGAAAGAGCACGCTCATCAGCGTTCTGGCCGGCTTGCTGCGCGTGGACTCGGGCACCGTGCGGGTGCTCGGGCGCGATCCGTGGTCGCAGCATGTGGTCCTTGCTCCCCGCGTGGGCGTGCTGTTGGAACGCCCCGGCGTATACGACCACCTCACCCCCCGGCAACACCTGATGCTGTTCGCCAAATTGAACCGCGCGGAGGTGAACACGGGACGTGTGCTGGCGCTGGCGGGGATCGCGGCGCAGGCCGACCGCAAGGCGGGGCAGTTGTCGCTGGGGATGCGGCAACGTCTGGCGCTGGCGCTGGCGATGATGAACGAGCCGGAGTTGCTGCTGCTCGACGAACCTTCCACCGGGCTTGACGTGGAGGGGACGCACGACCTGTTCGCGCTGCTGCGCCGGATCTCGGATGAAAGCGGCGTAACCATCCTGGTGGCCAGCCACCAGATGGATGACATCGAGCGCATCAGCGACCGTGTTGCCGTACTGCACGAAGGACGCCTGCTTCGATGTGAACGCACCGACGCGCTGCTCACTTACGACAAGCGTTATGTGACCGTGCTGCTGGAAGGCGCGGAAAACGCCGCGAAGAAACTGATGGAGTTGACGTGGGTGGCATCCGTCGAGGCGCGGCGCGGCCGCATGGATGTGCGCCTCAACGGCGGGAGCATCCATCAGCTGAACCAGTTCCTGTTGCAATCGGGCTATGCGGTGTCCGGGCTGATACCAAGGCGTCGCTCCCTGAGCGACTACTTCCTGCGGGTGCTGGAGCGCTCGGATAATCCCGAGGCCACTTCGCTGACGATGGACACGCCAATGGATGGAATCGAGTGACATGGGCGCATTGATCCGCATCGCCGTCGCGTTTCAAGTGGAATGCCTAAAGAGCCTGCGCGTCGGCGTGGTGTTGATTGGCCCCGCCCTGCTTTGCGCGGCCGTGCTGGCCGCCTCGGCCCGCTATCCCCTCGGAGAATCCACCACGCTGCGTCATCTGTATCTCGCCGATTCGCTGCCGCTGGTCAACAACTTGCTGGGCTTTGCGCTGGTCTTGCTCTTCTCGGCCAACCTGATCGCGGGAGAACGGGCCGGGGGCACGCTGCGCCAGTTGCTGCTTCGCCCCATCGGGCGAATCGAATGGTTTTACGCGAAGTACCTTGCCGCGCTGGCCTATGCTGTTTGGCTGATGTTGCCCGCCGTACTTGTGGCCTGGGGACGCGCGGCCTTTGCCGGGCCGATGTCGGGCATCGAGTTCGGCGGCGAGGTGATGTATTCCGAGCTGAACATGTTGCGCGCCATGGCGCTGGCGCTGGGGCTGAGCCTGCTCACCACGGCAGCCGGCGCCGCCGTGGCGTTGGCGGTTTCCACCTGCGCCCGCAGCACGGCAGGTGCCTTCGGCATCGTCCTTGGGGGGTGGCTCACGCTGGACGCGGTGAAGTATCCCCTGGGCATTGAACGCTTCGTATTCACGACGCACCTCGACACGGGGTGGCAGCTCTACGCCGCACGTTGCGAGGGCTTCAGCATCGACTGGATGCCGCAGGCGCAGTGGGCGGCGATGGTGTCGGTGACGACCATTGGCCTCTCCCTCGCATTCGGCGCATGGCGCATGCGCCGGATGAACCTGACCGCATCATGACGGCGCTGCTGTTGCTCCTGACTGCGGCGGCGGCCGCCCCGCAGTCCATGCCGGAACTGCTCGCCACGCCGCCCGGCATGCTGGCGGAGAAGCCGCGCCTGAATGTCTTGCCGGGAGACATCGACGGGGATGGCCAGAGCGACCTGCTCTTTTCCACTCATGCGCGATTGCAGCGCGACGGCGGCTTTCCGGAAGCGGGGCACATTGCCCTGCCCGCCTTCGCGGGAGCGGGTTGGCTGGATCTGAACGCGGATGGCGAGCTTTGTTTCCTTGTCTTGGAAGACGAGAACGCGGGCCAGGCCTGCGCGTTTCAGTCCTTCCGGTATGCGGTCGGCGCGTGGGAACAGACCGCCTTCCGCCCGTTGGGCGATTCGTCGCCCGACTGCGGGGGCACGGCCAAGGTGGCCCTTATGCCCTTTCTGCTCGACGAGGGATTCGCCTTTCTCCGGAACGGCTTGTTGCATGTTGCCCAAACAGGGATGGATGTACCCGTCACGGAAATCTTTCGGGAGGTCATTCCCGGGCTGACCGCGAACCTGGAGCGCTCGCCCGGCTTATGGCCGCCCGCGAACCGCAGCTTCATCAATTTCGAGTCCGGCATGCGTGCCCGGCTCTTGCTCGGTGCGCAAGGCGTGGAGCTATGGTCGTGGCAAGCCTCGGGCGAGGGGATCGCATTGTCTCGCCGGATGTGGACACGTTCAGGCGAGTCTGCCTCAAGCACAAGCAGCCTGCCTCCCCTCCAGCTCGCGCCGGGTAACGAGGCCGCGTTCATCGATGGAGACAACTACCCCGACCTTGTTTCCTGGCAGCGGGAGGAGGCGCCCCTCTCGGCGTTCCGGCTTCCATCGGCCCGGCTGTCGATTCGTCTGATGCCTCGGGACCTGAGCTGGACCACCAGCGTGCTGGCGCCCGGGTCGTCGTTTCCGCCGCCGCGATTCGTCGACGTGAACGGGGATGGACTGTTGGACCTCTTTGTTCTCGGCATGAGCTCGTCGCAAACGGGAGCACGGGAGCTGGCCCTGCAAATGCTCACCCGGAAGGCCATCACCTGCGAGGCCCGGGTCTACCTTCAAACCCCGGAGGAGGGTTTCGCTCAATCGCCGGCGCTGCGCCGTGCATTCGACCTCGCGCTCGACGCCAGCCCGGTGGAGGGGGGACATCGCATGGACTCGCTCGCCTCGGGCGGGCTGGCCAGCATGGATGGGGATTTTGACGGGGATGGTTGGAAGGACCTTGTCCTGCATGCGGAGCTTGGCAAGGCAACGCTTCTGCGCGCCACGGCGGCGGGCTTCGCACCCGACCCCTTAATGATCGAAGTGCCGGAGACCGCGCGCCTGACCTGCGCCGACTTGAACGGCAATGGCCAGGCGGACCTCATCGTCTTCGAGGCACAGACCGAAAACTCGACCGTGGTGCACCTGCGATGAATGGTACCGCGCTGCTGTTATCGCTGCTCGTGCTCGCCAACACGACACTGGATTTAGAGGTCTTGCGGCTGGAGATTCCTTCCAGCACGGGGCTATACCTCGCGGACACCACGGCGGATGACACCTCAGACCTGCTTATTCTCGAGGGTGGCAAGCTGGAGATTCGCAGTCTCGCAGGGCCCTTCCGAAGCCGCTTCGACTTCCCGCCGGACGCCACCGCGTTCGACTTCGTGGCATGGCCGCTGCGTGCCGAGGACGGCATTCAGCGCGCGGAGCTGCTCTACGTGGCGGGGCAGTCCGTATATCGCGCGGTGCTGACGCCCAACAATGAGCCCCCTCCCACTCCAGAGCAGGTGTGCGAGTCTGCCTCCCTGCTTGGCGCCGCGAAGCCCTCGCCGCACCCTTACCCCCTGCTGCTGCGCGATCAACAGGAATCCGTGATCGCATTGCCGAGCGCAGATGGGGTCACCCTGTGGAGTCTACAGGGGGAATCGCGGGGAACGCTTCCCTATGCAAGGCTTTCGTCAACACCCTCCCCACAGCTTCATGCGGCGAATCGCCCGGCAGGGCCTGGTCATGAACTCGCTTGGGATGTCACCGGTTCGATGCGGGTGGCCTATGCCGCGCCGGGCGAAGCCGAGTCCTCCACCGAGCCGCTGTCGCGGCCGGGCACGGAATCGCAGCGGGCCGGTTCCAATCCAGAACAGCCGGAGCAATGGCCGTGGTTTGTGCTGGCGCAAGGCGACGACGCCCCCGCCAGCCGGGCCTACTTTCGCACCGAGACGGGGGAGCAACCCGCATGCATCGTACGGGTTCGGACAGCCTCCCCCGAGGGAAGCGAGACCTTCGGACCGGAGCGACGCTATCCGGGATTGCCCTTGCTCCCCTCGGAGCAGCCGCCAGACTTCGATGGAGATGGTTACGCGGACCTGCTGCTCTGGCGGGCGAAGCGTCCGGCATCCGCCTTCACGGAGGCGCCCCGTCTGCTGACCGATCCCACCTGGCCTGTCTACCTTCAGGGGCACCGCTACATGCCCGAGAGCGCGCGCTTTGATCCGGAACCGCTGTTCCATATCGCCCTCAACGCGCCCGTGACGCGCTTTCTTGAGAGCTCCGCGACAGGCCCCTTTGACCACCTGCTGCTGGCTGACTTCGCGGGAAGTGGAAAGACTGGGATGGCTTTGGCCACCGCCCCCGGCAATGTGCGGCTTTACCTCGATCTGTCCACACGCGCGACACGGGACAAGCACGCCGTATTGGCGTTGGAAGACGGCATCCGCTCCGTCGAGATTCTAGGGCCGGTCAAGCCGGATGGCGCGAACGTCCTTCTGATTCGCGGCGACCAAGAAAGCCTGGTGGCCTACACCCCGGTCTCGGCGGACTTCTAAGCGAGCGGTGGTCGCGAGGTCACTCCTCGGTGATGAGCACCGGGGTGCCCACGGCGATGAGATTGAACGCGGTGATCACATCGTCGTTGAGCAGGCGAATGCAGCCATGCGACGAAGGTTTTCCGATCACGTCTTCTCCGTTCGTGCCGTGGATGTAGATGTAGCGCTGCTTGGAATCTACGAGGGTGCCGTCCGCGAGGCGACCCTTGTTGCGTCCCGGCTCCAGTCCGTCCAGCCAGAGGATGCGGGTCAACACAAGGTCTTCCTTGGTTTCCATTCCGGGCTTCCAGATTTCACGCGTGGGTTGGCGCGAGCGAAAGACCTGTCCCCAGGGGGCGCCATCACCGATCTTCTCGGCCACGGCATGCCAGCCCAAGGGCGTTTGCAGACTCCCCCCACGTGAACCGGTGCCCGCGAGCGCCGTCGCGCAGGGCACCTCCCACACCACGGCGGCGTCCTCGATGAGGTAAAAGCGCTGGCGGGCGACGCTCACCCAAACTCCCTGCCCCGCCCCAACCCGATCATTCCAACCCGCCGCTTGCAGCAACGCAAGGTCGGCGGCGGACAGCATGGGGAAAGCAGTGTCGTCATCCATGAGGCTAAGGGGTTCCTGTTCTGGCGCGACGGGGGCGAGGGCGTGCGCGGGCGTGGGGCGAATGGGCTCCTCCGACCAGGCCATCAGGCCGCTTCCCGCCACCGCCGCGAAGATCCAAGAAGTCAACCGCATACTGCTTCGCGCTCCTTCCCGGCGCTCCCCTTTAGGATAGCATTTCACCCCCGCATGCCGCCGCTTGTCTCCACCCGATGGGTGTGATATCGTCGCGACGGAGAAGGGAGGGACCCCTATCGACCAACTTTGAACACGTATTTCGACCTCTGAAGAAGAGGTGGCCGGTACTGGAAGACGGTGTGAATCCGTCGCAGACGCGCTGCTGTAACCGGGGACGAAGCCCGCACCAATGCCACTGTTCCACATGGAATGGGAAGGCGCGGGGAGTAGGACGATCCGGAAGCCAGAAGACAGCCGAGACCACCAAGACTGTGTTGCAGCTTCGCGGAAAAGTTGCCGCAGGAATCCCGCCTTTTTATCTGCGTATTCGGCGGATGCCTGCCTTCTTTTCCCCTGACTCGAGTGAATTAAACAAACTCACAAAGGGGATATTCCTGATGAAAACGAATTCGATCGGCCGGGGCCTTGCCCTGGCGGCCCTGTTGGCTGGCGGTGCATCGGCGCACGCAGCCCAAACGCTGAACAACCTGCCCAGCCCGGTGAACTTCACCCTCGCGGGAACCGGCCTGCCCGATGGCCGCTTTGCCCTCTACAACGGCAACGACGTGTACTACCAGGCGGCGGTCGATACCGACGCCTTCAATACCGTGGCGGCCAACTACGCGGGCGACCCCTCCTTTATCGCCATATCGCCCAGCGGCACGAAGCTGCTGCTTGGCGCGGGAGGATTCGGCATTGAGCCCTACCTGAATGACCTTTACCTTGTGGATGCGGCCAGCCCGCAGGACTTCGCCCCCACGGCCATCGTGGCCAACCGCCCGCATTACGCGGCCGTCTTCCTGACGGAAGACCTTGTGCTGATTGATTCGGGGGACTTCATCGACAGCGAGCTGGCGATCCTTGATCTGAATGCGAAATCGGGCGCGCCAGTCACGGTGCTGCGCAAGCCATCCGCCGGCAAGCAGGCGGTGGTGGATCCCAAGCCGGGTTACTCTTCGAACCTTGCCTTTGACCCCACCACGGGACGCGTGTTCGCCATGGACGCCGCATCCCGGGAGTTGCGCTACTTCCAGGCCAGCGACCTGATCAACGCCTTCAACGGCAGCACCCTGCTGGACTGGGCGAACGATGGGACGCTGGTCGGCGCGCCGGGCGACTATGCCGGGGGCGGCGCGGCCGGGGTTACCTCACAGGGATACGTGGTGCTGGGCGGCAGCCTCGGCTTCACAGGCCCCGGCATGGTGCAGGTGGTGAACCCCGTCACGGGCGAAGTGGTGAAGGAACTGGACCCCGCAAACGACGACGGCTACACGCAGGTGATCATGAATTCCTTTACCGGGGACGCGATCGTGTTGCAGTCGGGTTCAGCCTTCCTGCTCGATGCGCAGGAATTGATTAGCGTGCAAATGCCGGTTGGGATGCCGGTGGCTGGCGCGCCTGCGCTGCTGGCGCTCGCGGTTGCGCTGACCATGCTGGCCCGCCGCAAAAGCTGATAGAACGCAATAACGAAATGGCCCGAAGCCGGTGTGCGGCTTCGGGCCATTGTCTTTCGCTGAGATGGCTTAGGCGGGGTCGCTCTTCTCGCCGGGTACCGGCACAGGCCCCACTTCACGCGGTCCCCATTCGAGGGTGGCTGGGCTGAGGTCGAGGGTGGACGCCATCATCTCGTCCCACGTCACGGTCTTGCCGGTGTAGGCGGAGATGCGCCCCATGATGGCCATCATGGTGCTGTGGCACATGTACTCGTCCACGATGACGTCGCCCTTGCGGATGGCCGCGAAGAGCGCGTTGTGCTCGTTCTGGTACATGTTGTCGTCGGCGGCTTTCTCGTGTCGCCATTCGCTGCCATCGCGAAACTTAATCACGTGTTCCTGCAGGGTGGCCGTGCCCTTCGTGCCGTGGATGTGGTCGTTCACGTAAGTGCTGGCGCCCTCCCACTGGCGGCAGGAACTGAAGCAGCGCACGCCGTTCTCCCACTCGTACATGGTATTGAAGTGATCGTAGATGTCGCCGTACTCGGGGGCGGTGCGCTGCGAGCGGCCGCCGCTGGCGGTGGCCTTCACCGGGTAGACATCGCCCATGGCCCAGCCAATCTTGTCGAGGCTGTGGATGTGCTGTTCGTTGATGTGGTCGCCGGAGAGCCAGTTGAAATAAAGCCAGTTGCGCACCTGGTATTCCGTGTCGCTCCAGTCCTTGCGGCGGCGCTTATGCCAGAGGCCGCCGGTGTTGTAGAAGGTTTCCATCGAGATGATCTCGCCCAGCTCGCCCTGGTGGATGCGCTGGATGATATCGCGCTTGGAATTCTCATAGCGGTAGCAGAGGCCGGAGACGATGTTGAGTCCCTTCTGGCGGGCCATCTCGCAGGTCTCGAGCACATGCTTCACACCGACCGGATCGACCGCGATGGGCTTTTCGCAGAAGACATGCTTGCCGGCTTCGATGGCGGCGCGCAGATGCGCGGGGCGGAAGCTGGGCGGCGCCGCCAGCACCACCACATCGCAGGCCGCGATGACGCCCTTGTAGTTGTCGAAGCCGTCGAACTTCTGGACTTCGTTCGCGTTCATCTGGGCGTGCACGCCGGAGCCTTCCTTCGAGAGCTTCTTCAGCGCGTCGTCCACCTGGTCCATGAAGGCGTCGCCCAGCGCGACCAGCCGGGTGTTGGGGTCGGCCAGCAACGCCTCGCGCACCGCGCCCGTGCCGCGTCCGCCGCAACCAATCAGGCCCACCTTCAGGGTCTCACTGTTCGGTGCCGCGCCGTGGGCCTTGGCGAAGCCCACCAGGGCCGCGCCGAAAACCGTGGCGCTGGAGGTCTTGATAAAGTCGCGGCGGCTTGCCGCGCCATTAAGGTTCAATTCCCGCATTCCCTCGTCTCCTCTTATTGGCTTTCCCGCGCTTGGCCACGGGGGCATTGGTTCAGACTAGACCTCGGCGGCCGCGGTGTCGGAGGCGACGACCGCAAGCATTCGGTCCACGGCGTGAGCAACCGCTTCCTCGTCGAGCGAGGCCCCCACGCGCTGCACCGCCAGCGAGCCGAGCACCGCCGCGCAATGGGCGGCGGCGGCGAGGCTGTGACCGTTGAGCAGCCCAAAGAGGAAGCCCGCGGCCCACAGGTCTCCCGCGCCGGTGGTGTCCACCACCGCTTCCGCAGGATGCGCCGGGGCGCGGTGCGTCTCCCCCTCGTGCAGCAAGAGGGCGCCATCCGGCCCCAGGGTTATGGCGACCGTGCGGCAATGGCGGCCAAGGTGCCCCAGCGCCTCGTCCAGATCATCCACCCCGGCGAAGGCGCGGGCCTCGTCCTCGTTGGCGAAAACCATGTCGACGTAGTTTTCGAGGATTTCCGGAAGAATGTCGCGCGCCGCGTTGACCACTTCGAAGCTGCCCAGCGAGAGGCTGATGGTGCAGCCCGCGGCCTTGGCTGCATCGAGCACGGCGTACATCAGATCTCGGTTGAAAAGCAGGTAGCCTTCGATGTGGGCATGACCGTGACCTTCAAAATCCTGCGCCGTGACTTCATGTGGTTCCATGGTGGACGCCGCCCCGAGAAAGGTGCGCATGGTCCGCTGCGAGTCCGGCGTGATGAGACTCAGGCACAGCGCGGTGGGGTGGGATTCGGCTCGCTTAAAGCGCGAGTTGTCTCCCCCATGCCGCTGGAATTCGCCGAGGTAAGCCTCGGCGTGTTCGTCTTGCCCAATCTTGCCGAGGAAGGCGGCGGGCATGTTGAGCTGGGCCAGGGCGAACACGGTGTTCGCGGCGGAGCCGCCCGGCGCCGTTTGCGGCGGCGATGGCAGCTGCGCGAGATGCTCGCGCATCACCGCGTGATCCACCAGTTCCATGCCACCCTTCGCCCCCGACACGCGCTCGAGGTGCGCATCGGGAACCAGGGCCAGCAGGTCCATGATGGGAGATCCCACACCAATCACCTTCACCGGATCACTCGACAACATCAGGAATACTCCAATCGACTGGTAAAACTTCTAGCTAACACGATTCATTTGCATCAACGTCATTCCCACGAAAGCAGGAATCCAAGCTGTGCGCAAAAACCCTGGGGAAACATCCCCCGTCATGCGGCGGGCACTCCGCCACATGCCACCCCCTTCAAAGGGGGACACAAGACCGACACCTCTCCCCTGTCCCCCTTTGAAGGGGGTAGGGGCACCCGAGGGTCCCGAGGGAGCGCCGGGGGATGTTCTTCGAGTTTATGCACACAGCCTAGTCACACCAAAATATCCCATTCCGGGGAAGGACTACATTCCCGCTTTCGCGGGATGGACGGGCACGGCACTCCAAACCCTCACCCCAGCAACTGCGTCTTCAGTTCGCGCTTGAGAATCTTGCCCGTGGCGCCCTTGGGCAGCTCGGGAACCACCTTGACCTCCTTGGGCCACTTGTACTTCGCGAGGTGCTCCTGCACGTAGGCGATGATCTCGTCGGCTTCGATGGTCTCGCCCGCGCGGGGCGCAACGACATACATCACTTCTTCGCCGCGCATCTCGTCGGGCACGCCAATGACCGCCGCCTCGAAAACCTTCGGGTGCTTGTAAAGCACTTCCTCAATCTCGCGCGGATAGATGTTCATGCCGCCGCGAATGATGAGTTCCTTCTTGCGATCCACGATGAAGAAGTACCCGTCCTCGTCCATCTTGCCGATATCGCCCGAATGGAACCATCCATTGACGATGGACTCCCTGGTGGCCTCGGGCTTGTTGTAGTAGCCCTTCATAATGTTGTGGCCGCGAATCACGATTTCGCCCACCTCGCCCACTTCGGCGAAGGAGCCGTCCTCGCGCATGATGCGCATCTCTACGCCCCAGATGGGCTTGCCTATCGAGCCGACCTTGAGCGTCATGCCGGCCAGCGTGAAGGAGGCCACCGGGCTGGTTTCACTCAGGCCATAGCCCTCCTGGATGGCGATGCCGTAGCGCTCCTGGAAGCGGCGGTGTACATCATCGGGCAGGGCCGCGCCACCACTCGCCGCCACCTGCAGGGTGGACAGATCGTACTTCTGCCAGTCGGGGTGGTTGAGCATGAAGGCGTACATGGTGGGCACAAGCGCGATGAGCTTGACCTTGTCGCGCTCAAGCACCTGGAACACCTTCTCGGTCTCGAAGCGGGGAACGAGCGTCATGGTGCCGCCGGCGAGGATGGCGGAGTTCATCAGGCAGGTCTGGCCGTAGGAGTGGAAGAGCGGCAGGGTGACCAGGCAGACATCGCCGGGGTTGACCTTGTTGATTTCCTTCGACGCGTAGTAGGCGTTGAAGAACAGATTGAAGTGGGTCAGCTCGGCGCCCTTCGGGGCGCCGGTGGTGCCGCTGGTGTAGAGGATCACGGCGGTGTCGTCGGGCATGGTCTGCACGGTGTCGAACTCGGGGCTCGCCTGCATCACCAGGTGCATGAAGTTCTCGCCCACCTCGGGCACGTCGAGCCAGTCCGCCGGGCCGCACAGGATGAGGCTGTGGCAGGTCTCAAGGCGGTTGAAGGCCTTGACGGCCTGCGGGGCGAACATGGTGAAGGCGAAGAAGGCCACCGCCTCGGAGTCGCTGAGGTAGTGTTCAATCTCGTCCTCGGTGAACAGCACGTTTACCGGCACCACCGTGGCGCCCGCGTGCAGGATGCCGTAGTAAATGATCGGGAAGTGCGGGGTGTTGGGCAGCATCATCGCGACCTTGTCGCCCTTGCCAATGCCCTTGGACTTAAGCACGTTCGCCACGCGCTTGGCGGCGCCCGCCAGCTCGGCGTAGGTCATCTTGCGCTCATCGAGGATGACCGCCGTGAGGTCGGGATACTCGGCCGCGGTCACGTCCAGAAAGTGTGCGAGATTCAACATGCGGGTATCTTCCTTCTGCGCTTAAAACAACAACGCGCCGCGTTTTGCGGCGCGCGCTACATGGCCTTGCTTCAATCGTTCCAGGCGGACTCTTGCGCCTCGATTTCCTTCATTCGCTTATAGCGGCGAATATCCGCCTCCACCCCGTCCTTGTGCAAGGTGAACATGCTGGTGAGGTTGGTGATCTCGAAGACTTCCTGAATCATGTCGGAGATGCCGCAGAGCCGCAGCGCCCCCTCCACCTGCTCGATGCCCTTGCGAATGCGCAGCAGCTCGCTGATGACGCTGCTCGACAGGTAGTCCACATGTTCGAAATTGAGGATAAGAACCAGCTTGGGGTGGCGTTCGACATACTTCAACACGTCCGCCGCGAAGGCGCTAACGTTCAGCGGGTTGACCACCTTGCTGGACTGGATCGTGCCGACGTGTAGACCGTCGCGTTCCTCGAAGTGCACCAGCGACTTCGCATGCTCACTCATTCAACGATATCTCCGCAACTATGCCGCCACCCAGCGGAACAGCATTTCAAGACACTTGGACTCCTCGTCGAAACGCACCTCGTCGACGAAATGACGAATAAGACAGATGCCCCGGCCGCCGGGCTTGTCCGGGGCGGGAAGCTGTATGTCTTCCGGACGGAAACCCTTCCCCTCGTCGCACACGCGCACGCGGAAGAATTCCTTGTCCCGCAGGATCTCGAGCTTCACCTGGCGGCGCTCGTCGCAGCCGTTGCCATGGCGCACGGCGTTCACCAGCGCTTCCTCAAGGCACAACCGGGCACACGGCTCCTTGTCCTTGGGTATGCACCCGCACGACGTCAGCGCGGCGAGCCCTTCGTCCAAGGCCCGCATCACCGCCTCGTAGTCGCTCGGAAATGCCGCTTTATAAAGCAGTTCCGCCACCGGCGCTCGATCCTCCGGCCGCGAGGATACCATACCCCCGCGGGGATCACAAAGGACTGTCGGCCAAGCACATACGCCGGGAACAGCCCGCCCGTGCGCCCAGCCACAAAGCCCAATTCAAGAAAACCCCGAATGCGCCGCAGGAATTCCCTCGAAGTTATCGAAGCAACTTGGGCCGGACTAGAGAAAGGGCAGGAAGCTGAATGCGCTGAACATGCCGCCGAGGAAAAGCACGGGAAGCAGAAACGGCAAGACGAAGCGGGCAACAAAGAAAGCTGCCGTCATCAGGCCGAAGCCGTGCCACGGAGTTAACTGGCATACCCCGCCAAGCAGGTTGGAACACAGCACCAGCGACCACAACCCGGCGGGCAGGATTAAAGGCGTGACCAACAAGGAGGACATGCCGGGCATGAGAATCATCGGCAATCCTCCGGATGCGGTGGAGAAGCCGGCAGCAGGGCCAAAGCCTGATGCCCCGAAACTCACCAGAGTTATGAGAGCACCGGCCAGCACCAATGGCAGCAGGCCCAGTGTGAGCGCGCCAAGCACTTGTGAGAAGTGGGCGTTGCCCAGCATGCCACGCTGAAGGAACCAGACGACGAGGGAGATGCCGCCGATCAGGACGAGCTGGAGCATGAAGAGGCCCACCCCGCTTGCCAGTGAGAAAGAAAGGGATGCCGCGGCGTTCATGCTGCTGGACCCCATCCCATCGGAAAACAGCACCCGGATGGTTGCCATGAAGGGAATCGCCAGCAAGACGAGCCCGACCTTCGTCCATGCGGAATCCGAGCGAAGCCCGGCACCGGTTGCGTAGGGCGAAATCCACACGCTAAACAGGGGCGATGCGGTGGGGCGCTCGGGCAGCTCGATTAGAATCTGGCGGTATCGAGGCTGGAGCTTTGATATGTTCGCAATGTTTTCTTCAACGCACGTCGCCGTGGCCTCGCGTTCCGGCGGTTCCATAGTGCCTGCTCCCCTTATTGCCTCTTGCTATGTAGTCTTGGAGTAGACCGAAATAGCAGGAAAAATGCAAACCTGGCTGCGCACGAGTTGAATTAATCACAGGACTTTCGAGATCGGCGCTACTCCAGTTCGAGAATAGTCGCGCCGCGAATCTGCACGTGGCCTCCGCCGCGGCTGAGTTCCTAGAACCCGATGTGGCCCTTGCGGGGACGGTCCTTGAGCGGCGTGCCGCGCAGAAGCGCTGCGCTCCCGGCGTGGCGACCATTGTTGTGCCGCTCTTTCATCGCTCACCGTGGGTATGACCTAGTTACCCAGGTTTCCGCTTCGCTTCACCCTGGGCTAAGGTGTGTCGTCCCTTTGGGACTCGAGCCGCGCTACCGAGTCGAATCGTAGCCCTCGATGCTCGAAGGCGCGGTTGGTGTCGTGTTTTCAGCGCCGTTTAGTTTAGTCGACAGACCTATTACTTGCCACTCCTTCATGACGTGCTCGTGGAATTCCTTTACGGCGGCGGTGATCACGGGGTTTGATTTGGGGGCGGCGGACGGTGGTGGCGGGTCCATCAGGACGGGGTTCTCGCCCTCGATAGTGGAGATGATTTGGTATTTGCCGTTGGATTCTTGCAGCGCCAGACGGTTCATCTTCAGGACCATGTCGAGTGCTTCGCGGGCGGACACACTCTCCCACTTCAGGTTCACGGTACCCTGCTTGATTACCTCGGTGTCCACGGCGATGTCGGCAGCCTTGGCAAGCGAATCCACGATGTCAGCCAATTGGGAGTTGCTGAAGTCGACGCTGATCACGGGGGGAGTCGGAGGGGCAGGCTCGCTGTCACATCTGCCCTGCAGGGATATCCCGATGCACACCACTGGTATCAGGGTTGCCCGAGCGCACTGACGCAACATGGAGGTACCTCCGAGGTGTCTCCATGCTATTGATTGCCGTGTCGGTTTTCAACGTAGTAGGGCAGGGGCGCACGAACTTGCCGCAGGAGCGGCGGGAGATGCGTTAC
>JBJOID010000271.1:0-24890 GCA_046047315.1 Candidatus Hydrogenedentota bacterium
GGAGTATTGAACACTGTTATCCGGACAAACCCAGGGCCTAAAGGCCTCTCAAATCAAGGCCCTCGAACGCCTTGGCAGTCGCAAGGCGCACCCCGATTACCTCGTGACGCCCGAGTTCGCCCGTGCGCTCACGGAGGTATCGAGGGAGATACAGCGCCAAGTGGGCGTGCTGTTGGATCGCAAGGGCAAGGTGCATGCGGTGGTGGTGGGCGATGCGAAGCAGCTCTACCTGCCGGAGATTCCACGGCGCGGCCTGAACCGCCTGAGCGGCATCCGGCTCGTCCACACGCACCTGCACAACGAGCCGTTGACCGAGGACGACTTGACCGACTTGGCCTTGCTGCGCCTCGACGTGGTGGCGGCGGTCGCCGCGCTCGACGATGGCCTGCCCGGACCGCTCTATACGGCCCACCTGCTGCCGGCGAACGCGGGCGACACCCCTTGGGCGGTGGAGCCGCCCACCACGGTCTATGCGCTCGAGCCCGACTTCATTGCGATGGTGGAGGCGCTTGACGAGGAACTGGAGCGGCATCAGTCCCCGCGCGCAGCGGGGGACAACCGCGACCGCACGGTGCTCATCCATGTGTCGAAGCTCCCCCCAACCGTGGCGCAGGACAGTGTGGATGAAATGCGGGAGCTGGCACGGAGCGCAGGGCTGGTGGTGGTGGACGCGGTGATTCAGCGGCGGCCGCCGGACCCCAAGTATGTTACCGGCCAGGGCAAGCTGAAAAGCGTCATCATCAAGGCGATGCAGTTGGGAGCGGAGGTGCTGGTCTTTGACCTTGACCTGTCGCCGTCGCAGGTGAAAGCGCTGTCGGAAATGACAGACCTGAAGATTCTTGACCGCACGCAGGTGATTCTGGATATCTTCGCGCAGCATGCCGAGACCCGCGAGGGGCGCATTCAGGTGGAACTGGCGCAGACGCGCTACCTGCTCCCGCTATTGAGCATACGCCAGACCGCCCTATCGCGATTGACCGGCGGCATCGGCGGGCGCGGTCCGGGTGAAACGCGGCTCGAGGTGGACCGCCGCCGGGCGCGCGACCGGATTGCCCAGCTGGAACGCGAGGTGAAGAAATTGGGCGAACGGCGCGAATTGCGACGAAGCGTGCGCACGGTGCGGGAGGTTCCGACCATCGCGGTGGTGGGGTACACCAACGCGGGCAAGTCGACCCTGCTCAACAAGTTGACCCAGAGCGAGGTCATTGCCGAAGACGCGCTCTTCGCAACCTTGAACCCGGTGTCGCGCCGCTTGCGCTTTCCGCAGGAGCGCGAGGTGATTATCACGGATACGGTGGGATTCATCCGCAACCTGCCGGAGGACCTGATGGCGGCCTTCCGGACCACCTTCGAAGAGTTGCACGACGCCGATCTGCTCTTGCATGTGATGGACGCATCGGCCCATGATTTCGACGCCAAGTATGACGCCGTGATCAAGCTGCTGACGGAATTGGAACTGGACCGCAAGCCGATGCTTAACGTGCTGAATAAAATGGACAAGTGCGATCCCGAGACGCTGGAGGGCTTGTGTGAACGCCACAACGGCATCCCCTTGAGCGCCCTGGATCGAGCGACCTTTGGGCCGCTGCTGGAAGCGATAGAGCGCGAGCTCTGGCTTGCGCCCGTGGGGCGCGCCGAATGAGCGGGCGCGCGGGACGGCTGGCCGCCGCGGTCTTGATGGCATGTTCCGGCGCTGCGTTCGCGGAGCCCGCCCCTGCGGATGCCCGCATTCTGGTGATGCCCGACGCCCTCTACACCAGCACGGACCTCGCCGCGCTCGACGCTTTCGCCGCGAGCTGCGAAGCGCAGGAGTCCTATGACTTGGCGGCGGAAGCGCTATCCCGGGCTGTGACGGTGGCGCCGGACAATCCCGAGCTTCGGGTGCGCCTGGCCGAGTGCCAGTATAAGGTGGGCGAAGCAGGACGAAGCGTGGCCTTCGAGCAGGCTCGTTCGGTGTCACAACTTGCCGATGCGGAGCCTGCCTTGCGGGCGCGAGCGCTGCTGGTGAGCGGCCTCATTTATTTCGAGCAGGGCATGCTGCCCGAGGCGGAGAAAGACTTCTCTGATGCGCTTTCCCTGATACCGGGCAATGTGCAGGCGGAGATCGGGCTTGCCGCAGCGGAAGCGGCGCGGGGCGACCTGCGCGCGGCATCGGGCCGCCTCGATGCCTTGGGCAGCGCAAGCCAGCCGTATGACGTGGAAACCCGTTATTTGTTGCGATGGGCGCTCACGCGCTTCGAGCAGGACCGGCATGTCTTTCCGGATAGCGCCGAGGACCACGCGGCCTATGGGCGGCTGGTCTACCGGGCGGGACGCCTTCCCGAAGCGATGATGGCCTTGCGGCGGGCCGCCACCCAGACCGCCACCGACCCCGCCCTTTGGAACCTGACAGCGGGGATTGCCGCGCAACTTGGCCAGGCGGCGGAGGTTCGGGCGGCCTGCGAGGCTTCCCTCGCCCTCAACCCGGATCAGCCGGAAATCCGCCAGCTGCTGGAATCCCTTGGCCCAGCGCAGCCCTGAGCCGCCAAAAAAATCAGCCCCGGAATCCGGGCTTGCATTGTGGCTGTTTTTTTTATAAGAAGGGGCCCGCGTTGAAAGCGGGTTTTCAGCGCGCATGCAGAGGAAAGGATTCGCCTTGGCTGTATCGTCCAACGCTGCGCGGCAGGAACAGGCCCGAAGCGCCGCATCCAAGATGCGCACCGACGCCGCACCGGTCCTTCAGCGGCTGCTCGAACGCCGGGTGCTGGATCCGCATCATCGGGTGCTTTGTTACGGCTGCGGCCCCGGCGCGGACGTGGGCTGGCTGAAAGTCCGGAAGTTCCGGGCGGTCGGCTATGACCCCCACCCCAGCTTCGGCTATGGCACCCTGCCGGAAGGCAAGTTTGACTTTGTCTTCCTCATCTACCTGATGCAGCGCCTCAAGACGGATGAAAGCCGCCGCGAGGTGATCGCCCGGGCATTTCAGCATGTACGCCCCGGGGGCTACCTTGTCATCTCCTCGCGCCGCTGGCGCCGTTTCGCGCAGGAGGCGGGCCACGAAGCAGCGCATCCTTCGGCCTACTTTGAAAGCCTGCTGGCCGATGCCACCCCCGAGGCCGTGGAGTTTCCCGAGCTGGACACCGACGATGGTGCCGCCTGCGTGATGGCCCGCCGTGGCGGCATCTATGCCCCGCGAAACCCGGTGCGCTGGATCGACAATGAGGAGGAGTTTCAGTCGGCCTGCGCCCGCATGCGCGAGGAGCCACGCGTGGGGCTGGACGTGGAAACGACCCTCATCGAGCCGCGCGTGTTGTGCACGGTGCAGTTGGCGACGCCCACGGAGACCTATGTTTTCGACGCACTCGCCCTGAAGGACCTGACCCCGTTGAAGGAATTGATGGAGGACGAACGGGTCGAGAAACTCATCCACAATGCAATGTTCGAGGAACAAATGCTCGGCATGCACCGCATCAAGATCCGGAACATCTATGACACGCTGATTATCTCGAGAAAGCGGCCGCTGCGTCATGTGGAGGGCGGGCACAAGCTGGGCGAAGTGTGCGAGCGGGAATTGGATATCTACCTCGACAAGTCGCTGCAAACGTCAGACTGGACAACCCGCCCGCTCAGCGCGGAGCAGCTTCGCTACGCAGCAGTGGACGCGGAAGTGCTTCTGGATCTGCACCGGGTATTCGTTCCTCCGCCCGAGCCGAAGAACCTCGAACTTTTCGCCTGACCAGAGGACCTCTTGCCAAGGGCGCGCCACCGACGGGTGGCGCGCCCTCGGTTTTTAATCGGAATACCATTTCTGAAAGTATTCGAATCTTTTGTTTTGATTTCTAATCTTAAGTTTAATTACATTATCAAGATTGGGCTTACCGTAACTCCAACGAAACAGGAAAGCATTGATGAGAAGCTTGCTCAGTATATCCTTCATCCTCATGACGGCCCTGGCCGGACACGCTCATTTCATGTGGCTGGAGCTTCCGGAGGAAACGCTGGGCGAAGTGCACCTGCGCTTTACGGAAGAGCCGCAAGAGAAGAGGCGCCAATCGATGCAGGAGAAAGCCCAGCCGATGCAGGTGCGCCTGCCCGGAGGTGAGTCCATCGTAATGGAGCCAGGCGAGGAAGCACTGGTGGGCAAGGTAACCACTGATACAGCGCTGGTCGTGGGTTCGCTGGACTATGGCGTCTTGGACAAGACGGCCGAGGGACGCGGGAAGTTCCTGCTGGTGTATCACGCTAAAGGAGTGCGCAGCGCGGCCGATGCCGCGAAACCCGCCGGACTACCCGTAGAACTTATGGCCAAACGGAACGGCAACAGCCTACTGGTGACCGTGCTGAAAGACGGTCAGCCAGCCGCCGCCACGGAGATTGTGGCGACGGTGCCGGGGTCGGAGGAAGCCCTCAATGCCGTGACGGACGAGAACGGACAGGCGACGCTGAAGTTCAACGGTGAGGGCTGGATCGGCGTGCGCGCCATGGTGGCGGAGCAGACGCCCGGCGAGCACAACGGGGAAGCCTATGAACTGACGCGCGCTTACACCTCGCTGGCCATCAAGGTGAATGCAGAGTAATCCCTCCTCGCGACCCCGACGATTCATTGGCGGCGAACGTCATCGTTCGCCGCCAATGTTGCGTCCAAGGGACTGAATCGAACATGGTAGATGTTCTCACCCCAAGTGGCACGAGGGACTCGACATGGAAAACAAGGCATTTGAGGCGCTGGCGATGATCAGCCTTATGGCGGCTTTCGCCGATGGCGGGGCGGACGAGGGCGAGCGCGCCAAGCTGAAGGAAATTTTCGACAGCTTTGCGGAGCTGGGGCCGGACGCCTACCGCCGGGTTGTGATGGGGGAGGCCACGGTCGAGGCGGAGGCCGCGCTGCTGACCACGGATGAGCTGCGCACACTGGCCTATGAGATGGCCCTTGCCGTGTGCGACGCAGATGGCGTGAGCAGCGAAAAGGAGAAAGCCTTCCTGGAAAAACTTCGCACCGCGCTGGGCTTGCCCGCTACCGCAGTGGCGGAATCCACCCGCCAGGCTGAGGCCATGGCTGCGGCCCCCATCGACATGCCGGTAGCCCCCTTGCCGGTCGAATTGCCTGCGCCAGGGGCGCCCGCTGCGGACCCGCGCGATGCGGAAGTGGATGCGCTGATTAGGAAGTACGCCATCATCAATGGCGCGCTCGAGCTGCTGCCTCAATCGATGGCGACGATGGCAATCCTTCCGTTGCAAATGCGGCTGGTCTACCTGGTGGGCAACGCCTACGGCGTGCAACTGGACTCCGGCCACATCAAGGAGTTTCTCGCGGTGGCGGGCGTGGGCGTATCGTCGCAGATGTTTGAGAATTTCGCCCGCAAGATTTTCGGCGGGCTTGTGCGCGGGGCGATGGGCAAGACCGCGGGCCGCCTGGCCAAGGGCGCCACGGGCGCGGCGCTCACCTTTGCCAGCACGCACGCACTGGGGCAGGTTGCGAAGCAGTATTACCGAGGCGGTCGCCGCATGGACCAGATACAGCTGAAGGAAATCTTCTCGCAACAGGTGACCCAGGCGCAGCAGCTCTACAGTCAGCACAGTGGCACGATACAGCAGCAAGCCCAGACGCTGGATATCAAGCAGGTGATGGGAATGGTGCAGGGGCGGGCTTAGCGTTCTGCACGCCGTGCGCTGCGCACACGGTGAAGTCTCTCGGTGAAGCCGCCTTCCTGCTCGAAGGCTTGGGCTTGCGAGGCCAGCTGTTTGTCAAGCAGGTGGCAGCAGAGGTTAATTAGAGAAAGCGCGGCATTGGCCGCAAGCTCTGCCGAGTAGGGCACGGACTTACACGGACTGGCACGGAAGAAGCCAAAGGCGCCCCGACACCGGAGTTTTGCGCATCCTCCGTTACCGTCCGTGTTACTCCGTGCTTGTCCGTGTTCGTCCGTGCAATGGCTCTTTCCTGTGCGGCCCAGGCGCGAATCTCATCAAGGGTCTTGGGTCGTGCCGCCTTAAATCGCATCAGTGCGGGGTGGGTGTGTGGCCACGGTTGCAAGCCTCTGTGTCGAAGGAAGTCTTCGTAGTCAAGCCTGAGTTCTTCCAAACTGGCGCGTGCCACATTCGTCAACTTCAACTCCATCTTCTTCGACGTGCCCGAGGCCTGGCTTCCCTCGGCGATGTTCTGCACGCCGCTGCGTGCAGCCTGCACCATCTGATCGTGGGTGCGGCTTTTCCTGTCGATATAAAGATCACAGAAGCGCACCGTTAAATCGTAGATGAGCTGCCCCAACTGGAAGCTCTTTAATTTCCGGTATCCGCGATGAGGCTGGATGATTTCTTCACGGTTCATCAATCACCCCTCCCTGCTTTCCCAGCTTCCGCTCCAGCCGCGTCAACCTCCCCTCAAACTCCACCACCATCGTGAGTGCGCCGAATCTTCCCGGCGCTTCAAGTACCTCGGCGCAGAGCTCCCGCGCACGGGCGAAGTCCTTCACGCGATGCTCTAGGTGCTTCACCAGTTCCAGCCGCGCGGCGGCATTCGAGGGGTATTCCGACACCGCAAGCTCGAGAGTCTCCTGCATGTCGTCGAACCGGTTGAGGCGCTTGTAGGTGTCGGCCAACAGGTTCAGGCATTCCCGCCGCATGCCCTCCTCGGCGGCGCCGGGACGGTCAAAGCGGTCGGATTCGAGGCAGGCCTTGGCAAGCTCGGCGGCTTCGTCGTAGCGCTTCTGCTTCTGGTGCAGCCGCGCGAGCGACAGCTTGTCCTCCAGGTGATCGAAGCCCTCACCCCGCTCGGCGGCGAGGCAACTGCCCAGCCATGCGGTGAGCGTGACCAGCGAGAGGATGTCCGTCTCGTGGTGATAGAACACGCCCTTAAGCGGCCGGGCATCACGCGTGCGCAGGTAATCGAACCATAGCTGCGGGATGAGGTAGCTGGGCACGTCGCCGTGGCGGGTGATGCCGAGCACCTCGCTTTCGATGTTCTTGAGGCTGCAATCGGAGAGGCGGCGCTTGTAGAAACGGCGGGCCGCATGCACCAGGTCGTAGTGGGCGCAGGCCTCGGCCCGGAAGGGGATGCGGTTCTGGATGAAGCGCGTGCGCAGCAGCGGCAAATCGAAGCTCTTGCTGTTGTATCCCACGACGGCGGTGGTGTGCTGGAAGCGCTCGGCGAGGAACTGGAGCATGGGCTCCTCCTCGTCGTAGTCCCGCATGAAGCACTGGTCCAGCCGGAAGGCATTCTCCGTGAAGTAGCCCACGCCGACGAGGAAGGCCACCGTGCCCGCGCCCCCAGCGAGGCCGATCGTCTCCGTATCCACGAAGCAGGCCGTGGCGGGATTGAACTCGATGAGCTCGTCGTCCACGGCGGAGAACGCAATGTGTTCTCCGGATACCTGCAAGGCCGCGCCCAGCGGCAGGTTGCCGTGGAGCTGATCGAGCGGGTAGTCCTTACGCACGAGGTAGAAAGCGCTGTCGTCCTCCGACACTTCCTCCGGCCATGTCGTTCCCTGCACCACCTGAGGCAGGTCAAAGATGCCAGCCCGGCGCTGCTCGGTCTGCTCTTTCTGCCGCCCCTCCCACTGGCTGCCCGTCATGAGGTTGCGGTTCTTGAGCAGCGCGTTCAGCTTGGCCTTGAGGTCATCGGACATGGTTAGGGCGCAGTCGCTATGGACGGAATGGACTTGATGGACGGGACTGGATTGCCCAAACCCAAAGCCATCTTCGCCAGGGCCACGCTGCCGGACTTGCCGTGCGCGCCGATCTCCAACGGCGACCCCACGCAACTGGGGCACCCTTCCTTGCAGACGCAATCCTCAATAAGGCTGATGGCGGCGCGCAGCAGGGGCTCCTGGTGGTGGAAGAGCTTTTCCCCCAGTCCCACCCCGCCGGGATAGGTCTCATAAAGGAAGACCGTCGGCTTCTCGGACACGGGCGCGCGGAGCATGGCGGTGGCGCGGATGTCGGTCAGGTCGCACAGCACCTGCACCGGCGCCACCTGTCGCAGGGTGTTGGCCAGGCCATTCAGCGCCTCGCCCAGTTCCTCCTGCTTCAACTGGAATCGCTCCGCCGTGTCCTCGGGGAATTCAATCCAGTAGCCCAGCGTATGCATCGTCTGCTCCGGCAGGTGAATCTCCCCCCAGCCCACGTTCTCGTGCGTGCCGAACTTGATCTTCTTGTAGATCGTGGCCAGCCACGTGACGCTCAACTCACCCCAGTTCTTCGATACCCCCGCGACCGGCTTCTCCTCCTCCACGCCAATCACCTTCAGGTCCACCTTCAGCTCCGCGTCCGTGTAGTAGTCCACCTCCACCGGCCGCGCGTAGGCCTTGCGATCCTTCAGGTCAAGGTGGTCGATGGTGTACTGCTTGCTCTGGTGCAGGTAGATGGCGTTGTCGTAGACCTCGACATGCGCGGCGAAGAAGTCTACCTCGCCAATCACGCGGCCGTTGTCCGTGGTGTCCAGGATGACCACGTTCCCCGGCGCGGCGGTGCGCAGGCTGATGTCCTCGGCAGGATATGTGTCCGCGCTCCAGTGCCACTTGTTCTTCACCTTGCGCAATACCCGGTTCTCGGAAAGGTACTCCAGGATCTGCTCGGTCGATTTAGGATCAACGCCAAAAGATTCGCCCGACACGAAGGGCAGTTCGAAGGCCCCGCACTTCATGTGGCTGGTGAGGATGATGAGGTTGTCGGGATCCACCGTGCCGCTTTCGGGCGGCTGGTCGAAGAAGTATTCCGGATGCTGGATGATGAACTGGTCCAGCGGCGCGCTCGTTGCCACGAGCACGACGAGGCTGACGGAATTGCGTCGGCCCGCGCGGCCCGCCTGTTGCCAGGTGCTGGCCACGCTGCCGGCATAGCCCGTCATGATGCAAACGTCGAGCGCCCCAATGTCGATGCCCAGCTCCAGCGCGTTGGTACTGACAACCGCCATCACGTCGCCATTGCGCAGGCCCTGCTCGATGGCGCGGCGCTCGGTGGGCAGGTAGCCGCCGCGATACCCGCGCACCAGATCGCCGCTCTTGCCCATGCGCCGCACCGCCTCCTTGAGGTAGGTGGTCAGCACCTCGACGCGCAGGCGGCTGCGGGTGAACACGATGGACTGGATATCGCGCGAGAGCAACTGCGAGGCAAGGCGGCTGGCCTCCTTCACGCTGCTCTTGCGGATGCCCAGCTCCGCGTTCACCACCGGCGGATTGTAGAACAGGAAATGCTTCTCGCCCGCCGGCGCGCCGTTGTTGTTGACCAACTCAACCGGCCGTTCAATGATCTGCTCGGCCAACTCCTTGGGGTTGGCGATGGTGGCGCTGCAGCAGATGAACTTGGGGTTCGAACCATAGAACTCGCAGATGCGCCGGAGCCGCCGCAGCACGTTGGCCAGGTGGCTGCCGAAGACCCCGCGATAGTGGTGCACTTCGTCGATGACGATGTACTCCAAGTTCTCGAAGAGCCGGATCCAGATGGTGTGGTGCGGCAGGATGCCTGTGTGCAGCATGTCCGGGTTGGTCACGATGATATGCCCCGCGTTGCGCACCGCCTTGCGCGCCGACGCCGGGGTATCGCCGTCGAACGTATACGTGCCAATCTTCACCTCGAGGTCGTCGATAGTCTCCTTCAATTCGGTGACCTGATCCTGCGACAGCGCCTTCGTGGGAAAAAGATACAGCGCCCGCGCCTTGGGGTTCTCCATCAGGCGGTGCAGCACCGGGATGTTGTAGCAAAGCGTTTTGCCCGAGGCCGTCGGCGTCACCACGCAGACATCCTTCCCGGCCAGCGCCGCCTCCACCGCCTCGGTCTGGTGGGTGTAGAGATCATGGATGCCACGCTTGCGCAGC
Source organism: Candidatus Hydrogenedentota bacterium (assembly GCA_046047315.1). Lineage (GTDB taxonomy): Bacteria > Hydrogenedentota > Hydrogenedentia > Hydrogenedentales > JAEUWI01 > WGMK01. The sequence continues at coordinate 9,789 of JBJOID010000271.1, forward strand.
CCCTCCACCAGTTGCGGGTGCAGCGCCTCGGGGAATCCGCCGAAGCGCGCGGGGCGCGGAGGAATGGTCGCCCACTTCGTCAGGTTGCGGCAGAACTCCGCGTCCCCCTTCAACCGATCGATTGTCTGCGCTACGTTCATGGCGGGCCTCTAAAGTTAACTGAATATTATATCAGCCCTTGCGCGCAATCAAGATCATGGAGTGGATGGTACACTGCTTGCTTCACTCCTGGAATGGCGGAGCAGTTTCGCTGTGAAGCTCCGCATACAGGGAGATTTCAGGAGATGCTTGTCAGGGAATCCCGAAATGGGGCCGGTCTGACCTCATTTGCGGTTGGCCGTGTTAACCAAAGAGCGTTGCGCAGCGTTGAAAAGGACAGGAAGCCGGTGACCCGACACGAGACGATGGAGGACACAGACTTGGCCCTCGCGCTGCAGCAAGGTGACACGCTCGCGTTCGACGAGATTGTGCGCCGCTATCAGGGCCGGGTCTACGCGGTGGCCTATCGTCTCACGGGCAACCGCGAAGACGCCTTGGACGTGACGCAGGAATCCCTGCTGAAGGCCTACCGCAAGATTGACACCTGGCAGCCCACGGGAGGGTTTCTGCCGTGGCTGCTCCGGCTCACCAGCAACCAGGCCATCGACCACATCCGGCGTCGCAAGCGCCGCCAGCACGAGCCGCTGGACGAGGCCTTTCTTGGCCAGACGAACGACGGCGACACATTGATGCCCACCCGGCAGCAGACCGAGGAGGAGGTGCGCAACAATGAGATTGATGCGCGGGTGCGCGGGGCGCTGCATGTGCTCTCCCCCACCCAGCGGACCGTCTTCATGTTGCGTCATTACGAAGGCTTGCAGCTGGCTGACATCGCCCAAGAGTTGGGCTGCACGGTGGGCAGCGTTAAGGTGCATCTATTCCGCGCGCTCAAAAAGTTGCGCGGCGAACTGGAAGACCTGTACGAAGAGTAGACGGTGACTGGAGTCGAATGAGCACTCGCGATTACATGGAAGGCCTGATGGCGGCTTCGATATACGAGCCGCTGACCCCGCAGGAACAAGGTGAGCTCGATGCCTGGCTCGCGGCGAATCCCGGGGAGCGTGCGGAATACGAAGCGCTGCGCAAGCTGGCGGGTTTCCTGCCCGACACCGCCCCCGCATTCACCGGGGATTTGCGTCCCGCCTTGCGCGAGGAGTTGATTCGCGGCGCGGGCCGGCGCTTCGAGTGGTCCCTGGTGCCGCGTTTCGCATGGCAGTTGGCCGCTGTGCTGCTCATTGCCGTGGCGCTGGCCACGCCCGTATGGCAGGGCATGGGGCATCGCTTTGTCGAGTCGCCCGCCGCGCAGTTGGCGCGGCTCGGTCAACCCGCCGGGGATGCCGTGGTGGAACAGGCGCGCGGCCTGATGCAACGCGGCGACTTTACCGCGGCGCACCGCCTCTTGACGGAGCGGCTGGCCGCCAGCCCCGCCGACCCGCATGCGGGGCAATGGCAGCTGGCCCTGGCGAAGCTCGAGTTCGATCATTTCCAGCGCTTCGCCCAAGCCTATGAAGCCTACCAGAAGCTGCGCACCGACTATGGTGCGGTGTTCGCCTCCGACACGGACAACGCCTATCGCTTCGACCTGCTCGAGCAGACGCGCGAAGATCGCTTCGCCCCGCTCGAGTTGATTGCCTCCGCAGAGCGGCGCGGCATTTATGGCTTCCAGGAACTCGAGCATGTGGTTGCCCGCTATTCGGGCCGGGGCAGCCCGGTGGCGGAACTGGCACTGCAGGCGATGAGCGACATCGCGGGCGGGTTGGATACACCAAGCGGCGTGTTCCAGCTGGCCGCCTATGAGAAAGTGCGTCGACGCTGCACCGACCCGTTGGTGATTGCGCAGTTGAACGACAGCCTTGGGCAGATGTACCTCGCGCATACGGGAGACATCGAGCGGGCGCGGCAACTGTTTGAAGAGAACATCGACTGCTCGGACACGCCCTTCGCCAGTCAGGCCCAGATGGCGCTGGCGAGCCTTGATGCCCTGCCCCGGTAACGCGCTATCCCACCTGCCCCCCCCCGCCCCCTTTTGCGGCCCTCTGGCCGCATTTGATAACATGCTGTTCCACAGGAAGTTACGTTAATGGGAGCACCGCGCGTGGCAGTATTCAGCGGCTTTGAACAACACCTTCTGCGCGCCGCGCTGGTGGAGGAAGACCGTCTGCGCCGCGCCAAGGCCGAGGCGGACCACAAGGATGTTTCGCTGGCGGAGGCGCTGGTGCAACTGGGTTACGCCGAAGAGCAGCCGCTCTACGAGGCACTGGCCGATTTCTGCGAGATGCGTTTCGTGGCCGCCTCGAAGGAAGAAGTGCCGCCCGAGATCGTGGCGAAGGTGCCCGCCCGCTATGCCACGCATTACGGCTTCGTGCCGCTGGCGGAAGAGCGCGGGGCATTGAAGGTCGCCATTAGCGACCCGCTGAACACGCACCTGCTTGATGACATCCGGATGGTGCTCAAACAGCGCATCGTGCCGGTGGTGTCCTCGCCGCGCGATATTCAGAAGGCCATCAAGCAGCTCTATGGCGTCGGCGCAGACACCATGGAAAAGATGATGAGCCGCGATGACTTCGAGGAAGTCGTGCAGCTGGAGAAGGCGCGCGAGAGCGCCAACCTTGGCGACGACAGCATCGACGCTTCCATCATCAAGTTCGTGAACGAGTTAATCCTCGAGGCGGTGCAGAGCGACACCACCGACATCCATATCGAGCCCTTCGAAGAACAGCTGCGCGTGCGCTACCGCATCGACGGCATCCTCCACCAGGCCCCTGTGCCCCCGGCCATCCGCGGTTTCCACGCGGCCATCGTGTCGCGCGTGAAGATCATGGCGAACCTGAACATCGCCGAGAAGCGCCTGCCGCAGGACGGCAAGATTCTCGCGACGCTGGGCGACCAGCAATACGACCTGCGTGTGTCCATCCTGCCCACGCCCCACGGCGAGACGGTGAACATGCGTATTCTCAATCGCGCGTCCGTGTTCCTGACGCTGGACCAGTTGGGTTTCCTGCCGGAAGACATGAAGCTGTTCAATGGCTTCATCTCGAAGCCGCACGGCATCATCCTGGTGACAGGCCCCACCGGCAGCGGCAAGACCACCACGCTCTACGCGGCGCTGAGCCAGCTGAACAAGATCGACCGCAAGATCATCACCATCGAAGATCCCATCGAATACCAGATTGCGGGCATCACGCAGATGCAGGTGCTGCCCAAGATTGGCTTCGACTTCTCCATGGGGCTGCGCTCGATGCTGCGCCACGACCCCGACATCATGCTGGTGGGCGAAATTCGCGATTACGAAACCGCCGAGATGGCCATCCGCTCCAGCCTTACCGGCCACCTGGTGTTGAGCACGCTCCACACCAACGATTCTGCCGGCGCGGTGACCCGCCTCACCGACATGGGCGTAGAGCCCTTCCTCATCAGCAGCACCGTCATTTGCTCCATCGCCCAGCGTCTCGTGCGCCGCATCTGCCCCAAGTGCAGCCAGCCCGCCCCGCCAGACCTCGAGGTGTTGAAGCTGGAATTCGGCGTGACGGAGGCGGACTTGGTGGACGCGAAGTTCCTGATGGGAGCGGGCTGCGACAACTGCCGCAATACGGGATATCGGGGACGCGCGGCCATTTACGAGATCATGCCTTTCACGCCCGAGATCAAACGCCTGACCGTGGAGCGCAAGAATTCCATTGAGATCAAGGACCTTGCCCTTGCACAGGGTATGAAGACCCTGCGCAAGTCCGGCTGGCTGCGCGTGGTGGCGGGAATGACCACGATTGAGGAAGTGCTTCGTGTGACGGCAGACGCCGAGGTGCTCGGCGGGGCCACTGGATAACCGATGCCCAAGTTCCGCTATGAGGCCAAGCGCGGACCCGGCGAGAAAGTCGACGGGGTTCTGGAGGCGGAGGACCAAAAGTCCGCCGTCGCTCGCCTGCGGGAGATGGGCTATTTTCCAACAACGGTGGAGCCTCACAAAGGCGGTCTGGCCGAGAGTGGCGCGAAGGTTGAACTGAACCTCGACGTTATCAAGCGCTCCTTCCAGCGCATCAAGCTGAAGGAGCGCAATGTTTTCTTCCGGCAGCTGGCCAACCTCGTCGAGTCCGGCATGCTGCTCACCCGCGCGCTGCGCACGCTGGTAAGCCAGGCCGAGAACCCGAAGCTTGCGGAGGTGGTGGACCAGTTGCGCGACGACGTGCAAAAGGGCAACTCGCTGGCCGACGCGATGGAGCGGCATCCGCGCGTCTTCCCCCTGCTTTACACCAACCTGGTGCGGGCGGGAGAGGCCGGCGGCATGCTCGACGAGGTGCTGTGGCGCATCGTCACCTTTGGCGAACAGGAAGAAGAGCTGCGCAGCAAGGCCACCTCGGCGATGATCTACCCGGCCTTCCTCACCATCGTGGGCTTCGCGGCCATCTTCATCCTCGTCTCCTTCGTGTTTCCCAACTTCGTGCAAATCTTCGAGGACTTCAACGCCGAGCTTCCCTGGCCCACGGTGGTGGTGATGGCCGTGTGCGAGTTCATGGGCAGCTATTGGTGGGCCGTGCTCTTCCTCATGGGCGTGACCGCCTATGCCCTGACCCGCTACTTCAGCACCGACGTCGGGCGCAAAAAGCTGGACGCTTTCGTGTTGCGGATCCCCGTGATTAAGGTGGTGGTGCAGAAATACGAGATGGCGAAGTTCGCCCGCACGCTGGGCACCCTGCTCGACAACGGCGTGCCCGTGCTCATGTCGCTCAAGATCACCGCCGACACGATGGGCAACGCCATCATCCGCGAGGAGGTCTCGATCATCCACAAGGGCGTGACCGAGGGCGAGGCCATGAGCGAATGCCTCAACCAGTGCGCGCACTTCCCGCCGCTCATCGTCAGCATGTTCGCCGTGGGCGAAGAGTCCGGCCGCATCGGCGCCGTCGCCAAGCGCGTCGCCGACGCCTACGACATCGAAGTCGACCGCGCCGTGAAAGCCTTCACCTCCCTCTTCGAGCCCCTCCTCATCGTCATCATGGGCGTCATCATCGGATTCCTCGTCATCGCCATGCTCCTGCCCATGCTCAACCTGAGCAGTGTGGTGGGGTGAGGAAATTGAGACTGGCATCTTAAGCGCGCATCCGCTTCGTTACTTGTTGGTTTAGCTATTCTTTGCCAGCAATCTCTCCGGCGATTTCTTCCAGCAGGGTGAGACCTTCCTCGAGCGCTTCGCGGGGGATGCAAAGCGGCGGGCAAATCTTGACGGCGCCTCCGCCGACGCCGACGGGCGCAAAGAGCATGAGTCCGCGCTTGATGGCGCGCCACACCATTTCCCAGGCGGCATCCGGGTCGGGGGTGACCGTGCCCGGCTGTGTCCATTGCAGGGCCGCCACCAGCCCAACGGCGCTGGCGCGCCCGATGCGGCCGCGCGAGGCAGCGGCGATTCGCTCGCATCCTTCGCGCAGGACCGGGGCCAGTTCCGCAGCGTGCTCGATGAGTCCCTCGTCGCGAATCAGCTTCAGGTTCGCCAAGGTCGCCGCCGCGCAAACGGGATTGGCGGAGTGGGTGCTGGTCATCTCGCCGGGGCCGTAGAGGTCCATCAGGTCGGGGCGGCCGAGCACGGCGGAAAGGGGCATGCCGCCGCTCAGACCCTTGCCGCAGGCCACGAGATCGGGAACGATGCCGAGGTGCTCGAACCCGAAGGGGCGGCCCGTGCGGCCGAAGCCGGCCTGCACTTCATCGAGAATGAGTAGAGCGCCGTTACGATCGCACCAGGCGCGCAACGCTTGCGCGAAGGCGGGCGGCATCAGGTCGGCGTTGCAGCCCTGAAAGGTCTCGCTGATGACGCCGCAAACCCGCGCGGGATCGACGCCAAGACCAGCGAGGCGGGACTTGAAAGCGGCGAAGGAGACATCCGGCTGCCGGAAGCCATCGGGAAACGGCACCTGCACAAAGTTGGGGCAGCAGGGACCGAGCCAGGTCTTGAGGGCGGGGATGCCCCCGGCCAGCTGGGAGCCCATGGTGCGGCCATGGAAGGCGTGCTCGAAACTGACCAGCACGCGCTTGTCCGGGCCGGAGGCGCGCAGTCCGTGGGTGCGCGCCAGCTTGATGCAGCATTCCGTGGCCTCGGCCCCCGTGGTGAGTAGAAACACCTTGGACAGTTCGGGCGGCGCAAAACTGGCAATCATTTCCTCCACTTCGAGGCGAAGCGCGGTGGGAAAGCAATAGGCATGGTGCAGCGCGCGCGTGGCCACGGCGGTGATAGCGTCCCCCACTTCCCGCCGGCCATGACCCGCGCTGGCCACGAGCACCCCGCTGGAGAAGTCGAGCCATTGGTTTCCCCAGGCGTCGAACACGTGCACGCCCTCGGCACGGTCCCAGAGGATTGGTGGCTGCCCGCCCATGCTGCGCGGCTCGGCCGCCGCCATGCGCCGCAGCATCGGCACGGATTCCGGCGCAGGCAGGGACGTCACGATGCGGCGGTTCGGGGTGTGCACCGGCGTGGTGGATTCAGGTTCGAGGGGAAAAGCTTTTCCAGCCATGGACGACTCCGTGAAAAAAGGAAGCGTGAACCATACACAACGGCGATACCGCCTTTCACCCTGCTGGCCGAATTCGCAGTTATGTGGTACGCTTGGGGCATGCTGCGGGGCAAAGCGCCTAAGCGAGGAGACTCTGGAATGCGGGAGAAACAAGGATTCACCTTGATCGAGATGATGGTGGTGGTGGCGATTCTGGCGATCATCGCTGCGATTGCGATACCCAACCTGATGCGCTCCCGGGTGCAGGCCAACGAGGCCTCCGCGATTGAGGACCTGTCGGTCATATGCCAGGCGCAGATCAGCTACAACGCGGGACACATGACCTTCTCTTCCTTCGCCGACCTGACGGACGACTCGGACGGACCGCCCTTCCTCGACGATGGCTGGGTGGAGGGGCGAGAGAAGAACGGCTACATTTTCTCAATGGCCGCGGCGGGCCCAACAGCCTTTGTCTGCTTTGCGGACCCCGTGGAACATGGGGTGACCGGTTCGCGTTTTTACCGCGTGGACACCTCGGGCGTGGTGCGCTTCAATGCGAGCGGACGCCCCTCGGATACCGACCCGCCGGTCGGCGGCTGAAACCCGGCATCACGCATCGGCTGGCTTGTCGTCGATCTGTTGCTGGTATTTCCGGTAGAGCCCCCGGAACTGATGGTAGGTGAGGCCGAGCAAGGTGGCTGCCTTGCGTTGATTGTGCCGTGCGTGCGCCAACGCCTCACGCAAGAACCGCAATTCCAGCGCGGCCACCTCGGCGGGTAGATCGCAGGGCAACGGCAACCCTCCCACCTCGTCGGCGTGGCGCGGCGACACACGGGTGGCCGGGCGCTCCGGGGCCGGAGCATGGGGTGAGGCAAAGGGATCGAACTGCACATAGTCGATGCGGCTGCCTGTTGCCTGATAGACCGCCCTCTCGATGGTGTTCTTGAGCTCGCGCACATTGCCAAGCCACGGGTGGCGTTCGATGGCCCGCATCACTTCTAGGGAGAATTCAGGCACATCGCCGCGCCCAAGCTCGGCGGCCATGCGCGCCGCGAAATGGTTGGCCAGCAGGAGAATGTCCTCCTTGCGCTCGCGCAGCGGAGGGACATAAATCACATCGAAGGACAGGCGGTCGAGCAGATCGCGCATGAAGCGCCCCTCGTCGGCAAGGCGGCGCAGGTCGGCATTGGTGGCGGCGACGATGCGCACATCGACCCGCACCTGCTCGCTTCCCCCCACCCGCTCGAACACGCCGTATTCGACGACACGCAGGATCTTCTCCTGCACTTGCAGGGGAACATTACCCAACTCGTCGAGGAAAAGGGTTCCGCCGTTGGCGGCCTCGAAGCGTCCTCGGCGACGGCTGGCCGCGCCGGTGAAGGCCCCCGCCTCGTGCCCGAACAACTCGCTCTCGATGAGCGAGGCGGCCAGGGCCGCGCAATTCAGCTCAACCAGCGGCTCCTGCCAACGCCGCGAAAGGAAGTGGATGCGGCGTGCCGCGAGTTCCTTGCCCGTGCCGCGCTCCCCCACGATAAGCACGGGCCGATCGACCGGGCCCACCCGGGAGAGGCGCTCCTGAAAATCCAGAAAGGCCTCGGACTGACCCAAGGCCTCCTGGCGTTCATAATCGTATGAGGGATCGCCCGGCATGCAATCACCCGCGCGGCTGGTCCACGGCCGGCGTCATTCGCCCTCGGCCGCTCCTTCCGGCGCTCCTTCCACTTCTCCCTCCACCGGGGCCTCAGGATCCGGGCCGGGGCAGTAGCCGTCTTCACCCTGGTCGCACTCGTAATACTGGCGTCCCTCGGAATTGAAGAACTGAATGAAGCGCAGCACTTCGGAGAGCGAGATGACCCACTGCGTGTCGGCGGGGTTGTAGTCGGCGGAGTGCGGATCGCAATTACGCAAGGATTCATTCACGCCCGGGGTGTAACCATCCTCGCTGTCGTCGTCGCAGTGGTAGCCGTCCACGTTGTAGAACTGAATCACGCGCAGCAGCTCGGAAAGGCTGATGGTGAAGTCTCCGTTGATGTCGCCCGAGTGTGGATTGACCAGCACCGTAAGCGGGAACAGCGCGCCTCGAAGCTCGCCGTTCGGGAAAGCGTCGGTGGTGATGTTCACATAAGCTCGGCCGGAAAGCACCATCGAGGCCTCCTCCAGACTCAAGGCCAGGGTGGACTCAATGAAGCTGACACTCGGGGTCAGGGGAATGTCGAACAACTTGGGACCATTAACCCCCGGCGCACCGATGTGGAGCGCGACTTGCGGGTTGCGAGGAAGGCCGATGTCCTGGTTCATGTTCAACTGGAGCGTGGCGCCCGTGCCTTTGGCATCAAGCGACAGCGTGCCCCCGGCAAGACCGCTGCTGACGGAACCACTGGGAGGCACGGTTTGATCGCTCGTCAGCGCAACCGGGCCGAAGTCCGTGGACTGCGGCACCTCAACAAGGTTGACGTTGACGATGGCCGGAAGAGAAACGATGTTCTCCGCGAAACCATCGCTGATGGCGCACGTGTACTCGCCCGCGGCGGCCGTGCCCACCGGGCCGGCATTGTAGATGGGCTCGTTCAAGGCGCCCGGGATGGCCACGCCATTCTGACGCCACTCATAGCTGACCGGCTCGTATCCACCTGTCACCGCGATGTCGAGCGAAAGCACATCGCCGGCCAGCAGGTTCTTACCACGTGGCGTGAGCGTGACGGCCAGGCGCGGCTTCACCATGAGCGGCACACTGTTGCTGGTGATTTGCAACGCGGTGAAATTCGCGTCACTGACAACGCAACGGTATGAGCCGTCATCCGTCGTGGCGAGTGCGCCGAATATCAATTCGGAACTGTTGCAAAGTGGCTCGCCGCCGCACAGCGGTTCGCCGTCCTTCAACCACTGATAGTTGTAGGTGCCGGAACCGCCGGTGACAATCACGCGCAGCGTGTGCTGATCGCCGCTGTACTTGAAGGCGCCCTGTGGCTGGGTGGAAATCGCCAGTGGCTGGGTGTCCACCACTTCGAGAACGGCCCCGTCCGACAAGGCATCGCCTTCGGCGGAGAGGTCGTCGATGAAGCAAGTGTAAACGGCACTGTTGGCCACCTGAAGATTAGTAAGCGTGAAGGAGGGTGTGCTCACGTCAATGGGGGTGTCGTTGCGGCGCCACTCGTAGGAGTAGTTTCCGCTTCCGCCAGTGGCCTGCACCGTGAAGGTGTGGGAGGTGCCCAGCGCCTTGACGGCGCCGACCGGCTGTTGCGTGATCACCAGCGACGGCAGGTCAAGGCTGAGCACGGCGACATCGGTGGTCACGGTCAGGCTCGGCTCGAAGGAGTCACGCACGTTGCAGCTGTAATCGCCCGCGTCGGAAACCTGGATGTTGTTGAGCGTCAGGGTGTTGAAGCTTGGGGCGCCGATGGGCACGCCATTCTTGAGCCACGTGTAGGTGTAAAAGCCGGTGCCCCCGATGATGAAAGTGGAGAAGGTGTGGGATTGCCCCACCTGTTTGGTCACGTCTTCGGGCTGTGTTTGCACCACCAGGTTGAACACGGGCAGCACGTTCACCTGCGCCACATCGGACTCGACGTTGTTGCCGGGTTCGCCCGCGTCACTGATGATGCAGGTATAAGCGCCACCATCGGTGGACAGCACACCGGGGATGGAGAACTCCGGCTGGCTGGGCGCGCCAATGCTGACGCCATTGCGGCGCCAGTCGTAAGTATAGGAGCCGCTGCCCCCGGTCACCGCGACGCTGAGGGAAATCGGCTCACCCAGGGGCACCGTCGTGCCCTCGGGCTGCGTGGTGATGATGACGGGGTTATTGGTGATCGCCAGGGTGGCATTGTTGGAAAGCGCCGTGCGCACGCCGTCGGTGACAAAACAGGAATACACACCAACGGAGGAATCATCGACGGGATCAATGGTGAGCGTCGGCTGGCTGGGCGCTCCCAAGGCCACGCCGCCACGCCGCCACTCGTAGGTGTAGGTGCCGGTGCCGCCCGTTGCAGCGATGGTGAAAGTGTGCGAGGAGCCCGCCGGACGCAGCACCGATTGCGGCTGCTGCGTGATGCTGATGGGTGGCACGTTGGAATTCACATTGAGCGTCACCGGACCGGATATCACCGTGTCGGGCCCGCCGTTCGAAGTAATCGCCACGGAGTAGTTGCCCGCGTCGGTCTCTTGCAGGCCGGTCAGCGTGAAGGTGCGGGCGTTGGGGGCGCCAGGTATGGGCGAACCCTCCTTGCGCCAGGTGTAGACGTAGGGTCCAGGATTGCCGCCGCGTGCTTCGACGTTGAAAGTGAAGGAGCCGCCCACGCCACGGGTGCCTCCGATAATGGGGGTTGCAATGAAGATGGGCACCTGCGTAACGGTGAGCGACAGCACCGGGGTGTTCCGCGTACGGCTGCCATCCGAATAGGTGCAGAAATACTTTCCGCTATTGCTGGAAACCAGGAAGGGTATGCTGAAACTGGAGGTGGTGCCGAGCAGGGTGGAAGAACCCGGCGTGCCCTTGCGCCACTCGTAGGTGGTGCCGCCGGCACCGCCCGCGGTCTCAATCACGAAATCCATCGGCAGACCAGAGATGGCAAGGCCGCCGCCCGAGAGGTTCTTGAAGCGCAGGGGCGGGTTGGGTATCGCATTGGCGATCAACCAGATTTCCCGGTCTCCGCCCGCCGTGGTGTATTCGCCAAGGTTGGTCAGGGTGTCGCCATCCACATCGCCCGCCGCGCCCAGGTAGTTCGGCTCGTTCGGGGCGTTGCCAAAGGTGGCGTAATCCGTCGCCACGAAATTGATCTGGCCTTGCACGCTGCCGATCGAGCCCGACTCGGGCGTGCCGGTCAGCACCTGCACGATCACCTGGTCGGCGATGCTGTTCACGTAGGCAACGGTCACCGTGTCGGCGATGGTCATGTAGCCCGCGATGAGTTTCTGCATCGCATTGCCCAGAACGGGGTCGGTGGAATTCAACTGGTCCACAAGGTCTACGGTGCCTTGGCTGCCAATATTCACGGTGAGTTCGTTCTTCACCTTGGTCAGGTTGGAATTGAAGCCCGCCGTGATTTCGTTGCGCATCGACGCGTTCAGACCGCTGGCCGTGGCGCCGCCCTCCAGGATGACCGACAGAAGACCGAGCTGATCCTCATCGAGCAAGCCGTTCCCGTCCCCATCGATCTGGCGCAGGTTGAAGCTTGAACCCAGGAATTGCTGCACCACGAATAGGTGGGCGTCAAAATCCTCGGCTTCCGCGGCGCGCGAGCAGGCGCTGAGGCCCAGAATCAAGAGCATACGCGCCGCCAAACGATAGAACTTCATGAACGGAAACCTTCCCTGAGAATCCGGGCTGTGACCCTTGTCTGCACCTCGGACGCATGGCCCTGCAACATGACGCCCCTGACGGCGGCCTACACGCCCCCAACATCCCAATGGTACCCCGTTGCAGCTTGAGTGTCAACGAGTTACGGGGAAACTCACCCCCCTTGTCACCCCGCAAATACCTCGAAACAAGGCAAAGGGCCGCCCGCGCAATGGCGGGCGGCCCTTGGAATTACCCAGGGTGACGCGCTGAATTAGACGCCCTTCACTTCGACCACGGCGCCGGCAGCCTCGAGCTTGGACTGAAGGTCCTTCGCGTCGGCCTCGGACACGCCTTCCTTCAGGGTCGCCGGAAGGTTGTCCACCTTGTCCTTGGCTTCCTTCAGGCCCAGACCGGTCGCGTCCTTCACGACCTTGATCACGCCAATCTTCTGCGAACCGGCGTCCTTCAGGATCACGTCGAAGGCCGTGGGGCCAGCGGCGGCAGCGGCTTCACCACCACCCGCGGCGGCCATCGGCATGGCCATCGCCATCGGGGCGGCAGCGGTCACACCGAACTTGTCTTCAAGCGCCTTCACCAGCTCGCTCAGTTCGAGCACGGACAGGCCAGCGATGCTTTCAATGATCGTTTCCAACTTATCGGACATGTGTCTTTCCTTTTCGTTTTCTTTTCGCGATGCGTCGCGTTGGTTACAGGGTTAAGGGAAGCAGACGGCTCAGCCGCCGGCCTCTTCCTTTTGCTTGCGAATCTGGTCGAGCACGTTGACCATGCTGCGCGGTACGGCATTGAGTACGCCGAGCAGGTTCTGCAGCGGGGCGGCAATCGTGCCGACCACCTGCGAAAGAAGCTGCTCGCGCGAGGGCAGGTCGGCAAGGGCCTTGAGCTGCTGCTCGTTGACCACGCGGCCGCCCAGCACGCCGCCGCGCACCTTCACGAAGTCGCTCTCCTTGGCAAATTCCTTCAGGAGCTTGGCCGGGGTGACCGGATCATTTGAGAAAGCCCACGCGGTGGGGCCTTCCATGAAACCCGCCGCGTCGCCAAGACCAAGCTCATCCAGGGCGCGCTTGGCCAAGGTGTTCTTGTACACCTTGTACTCGCAGTTAGCGTCGCGCAGCTTCTTGCGAAGCGCGGTCACCTTTTCCACCTTGATGCCCACATACTGCGTGGCGATGGCGATCTCGTTGTTCTGCAGCCGTTCCTTGATCTCGGCAACGGATGCGATTTTCTCTACGGTTGGCAAGTGCGTTCACCTCCTCTCGGGAAAATTGGAACCTAAAACAAAATGTCCCGTATTGCCTTGGGGACAACACGGGACACGCAATCTCGTTTCGGAAGCGCGGGGCAGGATTGCCTCCGGCGCGGAAAATCGAGCACGGTCCACACGGCGTCTCCGCAGGCAGGTTTAAGGCCCATGCGGGCCACCGGCGTTCTACGACACAAGCGTGGCGCAAATACAGGCGGAGATAATAACAAACGAGCGCGGCCGGGTCAAGCCCGCGCCGCGCCCCGATTCAGGCGTTCAGGCAGGCGCAGTTGTCCAATGGAAGGTTGCAGCGCATGCACATCGACACATGCACCTCGACCGGCTTGAAGCCCTTGCGCTCACGCAGCAGGCTGCGCAACACCGCCTGCTCGCCCTCGGGCAACTTCAGTTTCTCGCGCTGCTTCCAGATAACGTCCAGCTCGGCGTCAGACATCTGGGCGTATTCGTCTCGGGTCTTGGGCATCGGGCACTACTCACTTAAACTCGTCAGGCTTACAGGATAGGTCACGCGCGCGTGCTTATCAACAAGCGTGGTCTCGCCACATCCCCATCACGCCGCTGCTCGTTCACCGCAATCGCGGGAGCGGTGCCAAAAGCTCATAGGGGGGAAAATTTTCCAGTTCGTCAAGTGGACAGCGCGCAGCGCAATGGCCTCTTTGCTGGGCTCGTCTAATACCTCCACCGCTGGATCGCACTGCCCTTGTGTCACTTCCTTGATCCACGCGCCAAGCCGCACTTACTTCTCCTTTTGCCGTCCATCTAGGAACGCAATAAGTCCTGCGGGATCATCAGTCTGGATGCCATCCACATTCCATTCTAGCATCGGCTTCCAACTGCTCGCGTCGGACTCGTCCACTATCACGATCGCACCTGCGGCATGGCAGGTATCCACGAAGGCCTTGCTGAGCTGCTCAAAGGACGAGGCGACAATGCTCGGTTTGAAGCTTTCCAGCATGCGAGGCAGTAATTTCTCTGGCCCCGGGTCTGGCATGGGCAAGCATTCCGGACACATTGCGGCGACTTCCCGCAATTGCTTCGGCGAGGCATACCAGATGCAGCTATTCTCCATCCCATGTGCGCGCACGAGCCGCAGCACCACATCGGTCTGCGCATCCTTCATGTCCAGGTAGATGCCAATTTTTCCGCTGCAGAGCGCAAATACTTCTTCAAGAGTTGGGATGCGCTCCTGGCGCCACCGTTCATGCACCCGGCTCCCAATGTCCAGCGCTTGCAATTCGGCAAGGTTCATCTCCTTGACCTTGCCGGACTGACCTGGTGCATAGGCATCAATGGTTGCGTTGTGCACGCTCACCAAGTGGCCGTCCTTCGTTGTGCGCACATCAATCTCCACGAAGTCACAGCCTAATTCGATAGCCCTGCTATACGCCGCAAGAGTGTTCTCGGGAATCCCGTCATGCGCGCCACGATGCGCCACAACATACACATCGGCATGGCGCGGCAGCGGTAGCGTGGTTTCCGCTAGTGCAACGTTGCTGAATGCCGCTAATGCAGAGAAAGAAAGCACAAAATGGAAAATTTGATGTTGGATTAGCATGGAAGATTTCCCAAAAGTATCGACAAATGCAGCACGTTGTTTTGTGAGCGCTTTGGCTTATTCCACCTCAAGAAGGATTGAGACAAACTGAGACCGAGGCTTGCCATTACCGACCCCCATTAGGTCTCGGCTCTTAGCGTTTAAGAGATCTGATTGCTCGATCCACATGCCCGCTTAATACCCCAGCGCGCTCCCCGGCTTCCATTTGATGTTGCAGCCGAGGCTGGGCTTTTGGATTTCAGGCGCGGGCTCTCCGACCAGCACGGCATCGAGCGCGGCGCGCAGGTCGGCGCCGGTGACGGGGATGCCATTGCCGGGGCGGGAATCATCGAGCTGCCCGCGATAGGCGAGGCGGCGGTCCTTCTCGAAGAGGAAGAAGTCCGGCGTGCAGGCGGCGTGGTAGGCGCGCGCCACGGACTGGTCCGCATCGTAACAGTAGGGAAAGGTGTACCCTGCGGCAGTGGCTTCCTCG
>JBJOID010000272.1:0-4222 GCA_046047315.1 Candidatus Hydrogenedentota bacterium
CCGCAAGGGCCTCGTTATAGGGTGCCCGGTGGGTGGTCTTGTGATAGAGGAAGATGTCGTGGCTATCCACCGGTCCTTGGTGTAAGGCTACACGGAACGGTGTAGGGGCGGCAGCAAGTGGTGTAGCCTGTGCCCGGAACTCGCCTTGCGCGTTGAGCAGGAGGCGCACGCGCAAGGGCTCATCCTGGGGAATGATGGCGCTCAACAGCGTGCGACAGGTACTCTCATCAAAGGGATAGCCAAAGTATTCCGCGCTTTCCCTCATTCTCCGTAGATGCTCTTCCAACAGGGTATATCCCGATTGGTCCAATCGCAAGGTCTCCAGCAATTCAAAGGTGGGGCGATGCGCGGTCAATACCTTGGATTTCTCCAAGCACTCCGCATATTCGTCACTTGCCTCAGAATCCCAAGTGACTCCGCTACCCACGGAATACCTGGCTTGCTGGGCGCCCTCATCAAGGGTCAGGGTGCGTATGGCCACGCTGAATCGTACGTTACGGCTGGGCTTCCACATGCCTATCGCGCCACAGTACACCCCGCGCGGTGCGCGCTCGAGCTCGTCTATGATCTCCATGGCGCGGATCTTTGGGGCCCCAGTCACCGAACCGCAAGGGAATAGGGCTCGGAAAATTTCGGGCACACTGGCCGCCGTGGTCGCCGTGATGGTCGAGGTCATCTGCAAAACCGTGGGATGGCGTTCCAACGTGAACAGCGTCGGAACGTGGACACTGCCCGTCTCTGCCACTCGGCCAAGATCGTTTCTCAGCAGATCTGTGATCATCAGGTTCTCGGCGAGATCTTTGCTGCTTGCTGACAGGGCTTCGGCGAGATGGCGGTCTTCCTCCAGAAATCTCCCGCGCGGCCGTGTGCCCTTCATTGGACGGGTAACGAGCTGGCTTCCGTTCAGCTCGAAGAAAAGCTCCGGCGACAGGGATGCGATGCCCCAGCCCTCGCCCCGAATACAGGCGGCGTAAGGAGTCGGCTGAGCTGCGTTCAGTTGAAGGAAAATATCCAAGAGCGTGGCGTCTGTTTCACACTCCAAGGGAAAGGTCAGATTCACTTGATAAGCATCCCCCGAGGCGATATACGCGCGCACTCGCTCATGGGAGAGTCGATACTCCTCAAGCCCTACTGTTGGACGCCATGCACCCGAAGATGGGGAGGCTGACGCCCCGGGAACCCATGGCTTCGATTCGTCGTAAAGTCCAAACCAAAGCAGCGGCAACTTTTCTGTTGCTTTACTCGGCATGGCGGGATCGAATGCGGGCGCGGCCTCGTAGGCAATCCACCCAATGGCTGTATGTCCCTCCGACACCAGCGCTTCCGCCTGCAGCAAGGCATCGCGCACCTCATTGATACAGGTTGCACAAACGACATGGCAGGGATGGGTGTAGAGACGGAAGCCATCTTGATCGCGCATCAAGGCGGCGTTTTCGGGAAGTTCCGCCGACAGGGCTAGGCTCCACCCGGGCTCAGCGCTTCCTGACCAATCCGATAGAATCGCGCTGCGTTTGCCGTGGTGGTCTCCGCGAACTGATCATAAGGGACGCCCTTGAGCTCCGCGAGGAACTGGGCGGTCATCACCGTGTGCGCGGGTTCACTGCGCTTGCCGCGCAAGGGTTGCGGGGCAAGGTAGGGAGCGTCGGTCTCCACCAGAAGACGTTCCATCGGCACCACCAATGCGGCGTCACGCAGATTCTGCGCCTTGGGATACGTGACGTTACCGGCAAAAGAAATGTAGAAACCTAGTTCGAGGAATTTCTCCGCGTACTCGGGGCCGCTTCCGAAACAGTGCATGACGCAACCGGGAAGCTGCGGGGCGAATTCAGCCAGCATGGCATGGCAGTCGGCGTCGGCTTCCCGATTGTGGATGACCACCGGAAGGTCCAACTCGCAAGCCATCCGTAATTGCCGCTCGAAAGCGCGGTGCTGGTCCGTTCGCGGCGAAAACTCGTTGAAGTAGTCGAGTCCCATCTCTCCAAGCGCGACGACGCGCGGATGCCGGGTTTGCCCGGCCAGCCAATCGGCGGCCGCGTCGTCAAAGTCCTTGGCGTAATAAGGGTGAAAACCAATAGCCGCGTAAATTCGATCGCGGGTTAGTGCCAGCGACGTGGCGATGGTCGGTGGATTGATGCCGATCACCACCAGCCATTCCAGTGCTTCCAGAGCGCGCTCGATTACAGCCTCGATGTCCTCGCTATACCGCTTGTCATCCAGGTGGCAATGCGTGTCGACGGGCCGGGTCATGCCGTCCCCCCGGGTCGTGGGCCACCTTTGCCTCTGCGATGGGAACGGCCACCGCGCCGCTTCTTGGCGCGATCACCCTGAGCCTCCGCCTCCGCTCCCTCGGGAGCGGCGGTCTGCTCGCGCGGCGCCGGGGGCTGTGGCGGTGCCGGGCGAATCTCGCGCTGCTGCGGCGGGGAAGGGCGCTCAGGACGTTCAGGACGGGGGCCGCCCTGCTGACGCTGATTCCCCGGACGGTCTCCGCGGTTATTCCCAGGCCGGTCGTCGCGTTGGCCGCCACGTCCCTGGGGTTTTGGCGCACGGGATTCCGCCGCCGCGGCCAGTTCCTGTTGCAATGTGGCGCTGTATTCGTCTCCAGGTGCTTCGGGCAGGGCACGGCGTGGGGGCGTGCGCTGCACTTCGATTTCCTGTGGCGTGTCCTTACGGCGCTTCTTGGCCTGCTCATACTGGTCGTTCTCGTAAGCGAGACAGCAAAGCAGGCGGCCGCATTGGCCACTGATTTTGGACGGATTCAGCGAAAGGTTCTGTTTCTTCGCCATGCGCATGGAAATCGGCTTGAACTCGGTGAGCCAGCTCGAGCAACAAAGCTCGCGGCCGCAACCGCCTAGGCCGCCCACGATGCCCGCCTCGTCGCGCACCTGAATGTGGCGCATCTCGATGCGCGTGCGCAGGTCATGCGCGAGATCGCGCACCAGCTCGCGGAAATCCACGCGGTCGTCGGCGGTGAATAGAAACACCACCTTGCGCTTGTCAAAGGAAACCTCGACATCGACCAGTTTCATTGGCATCCGGTGCTGCTCGATTTTCTTGCGGCAGATGTCGAAAGCCCGCCATTCCTCCGCCAGCATCCACGCCATGGTTTCTTCGTCGCGCTCGTCGGCCCGCCGCAGCACCCGCATGGAATGACGCTCGCTCATTTCCTCGGGCATGGGCTCCGGA
Source organism: Candidatus Hydrogenedentota bacterium (assembly GCA_046047315.1). Classification (GTDB taxonomy): domain Bacteria; phylum Hydrogenedentota; class Hydrogenedentia; order Hydrogenedentales; family JAEUWI01; genus WGMK01. The sequence goes on from JBJOID010000272.1 coordinate 3,184, forward strand.
GGCAGGATGCACACGCCCCATTCCGGGCCGCGGTCCGTCTGGACGATGCAGGCGTCGTTGCGACGAAGCACGACGTTGTCGCTGATAAAGGTGAAAACCCGGCGCGGCTTGCGCAGCCGGACCTTGACGGTCATGGTCATGTTGTTTTTCCTTGCCGCCCAGCCAGCGTGCTCACGCGGCGAGCTTCAGGAACAAGTCGCGAAAGACCCGCTCCATGTTCAAGTTACGTTCTATGTAGACCCAAGCCTGGCTAATGGCCTCAAGCTTGGTCTGATTTGCGCGTGGCGCTTCCTGCACCAAGCGGTCAATTTGATCCTGGTTGAGCAATCGTTCCGGCAAGGCAGAGGCCGCATAGACCAGCCCATCCCGGTACCAGCTCTGAAAAAGGTACATATGCTCCATCATATCACGCCGTATCTCGGCTTCGGCGGCCGCAAGCAGGGCCTCCTTCATCTCCTCCCGCTCTTCCTTCCCCAGCGCCTCGCTGTCCATGCCGGACATCGTATCCACGTGGCGGGTGCGAATCTGTTCCGCCACGCCCCGAAGGTAGTCGGCAAACTCCTCACTCAGCAGCAAGGGGTCCTCTCCCTCGAAAATGCGTCGAGTCACGTCCAGCACGACGTCACGCCGCTCGGTATCCACCAGGTCTTTGGCCCGCGAGATTTGTCCCTGGGCCAGCGCGGCTATGGCGGCCGCGACCGTTTCCGGCAGCTCTCGGTCGCGGAGCAGCAACTCGGTCACTGTCTCTGGGTTCAGTGTTCCAAAGCGGACCTTCTGGCAGCGGGAGCGAATGGTGGGCAGAAGACGCGACCATGCGCTGCTGAGCAATATGAAGACCGTCTCGCTCATTGGCTCTTCGAGGGTCTTGAGGAAGAAGTGCTGCCCGGGGAGGCTGATGCACTCGGCATTCTCCACGATCACCATACGCTTCCGCCCTTCGAAGGGACGATAGGCGGTGAGCTCGGCGATGCCCTCCATCACGTCTTTCTTGATCATCCGGGCCTTTCCGGAAGGCTGCACGAATTTCACGTCCGGATGG
>JBJOID010000273.1:0-3315 GCA_046047315.1 Candidatus Hydrogenedentota bacterium
CGTCCCGTCCTGATTGCGATGCAGCGTGGTGATGTCGAGTTTGTAGTGCACGTCGCGGATGAGGCAGCCGGTCTCGCAGGTGGTGTGGCGCAGGACGTAGCGGCGGGCCGGATCGAGGGGCTTGGTCCCGAGCCAGCAGAGCAGGACCTCAAGATCCTGGCCGGTGGCGGGCTGGTTGTTGGGCCGGGCCAGCATCTCCCCGCGGCTGATGTCGAGGTCGCGGTCGAGCTCGATCACCACCGACATCGGATAAAAAGCCTCGGCCACGGGTCCGGCGGGACCGTGGATGGCGGTGATGCGGGCGGTCAGGCTCGTGGGCTGGTGCAGCACTTCCTCGCCGGGCCGGAACACCCCGCTGGCGACCTGGCCGGCGAGCCCGCGGAACTCCGGCCCTGCGGGATCCTGCGGCCGAATGACGGTCTGGACAGGAAAACGCGGGTCGACGTGGTTGGCGTCGTTGCGCACGTAGACCGTCTCTAGCGTGTAGAGCAGCGGGGCGCCCTCATACCAGGGCATCGCCGCGGACGTGGTGACGATGTTGTCGCCCTGCAGCGCGGAGATGGGGATGAACTGGATGTCCGCCGTGTCCAGCCGGGCGGCGTATTCCATGAACTGGTCGCGCACCCGGTCGAAGGCCGCCTGCTCGAAACCCACCAGGTCCATCTTGTTCACGCAGACGATGAGGTGCTTGATGCGGAGCAGAGTGGCGAGGAACGCATGGCGGCAGGTCTGCTCGGTCAGGCCGTTGCGCACGTCGACCACCAGCAGGGCGAGCTGGGCCGATGAGGCGCCGGTGACCATGTTGCGCGTGTATTGGAAATGCCCGGGGCAGTCCGCCATGATGAACTTGCGTCGCGGGGTCGCGAAGTAGCGGTAGGCGACGTCGATGGTGATGCCCTGCTCGCGCTCGGCGCGCAGGCCGTCGGTGAGGAGCGCGAGATTCGGGCCGGTGTTGCCGCGTCGCTCGCTGGCCTGCTGGACCGCATCCCACTGGTCTTCGAAGATGGACTTCGTGTCGTAGAGCAGGCGGCCGAGCAGGGTGCTCTTGCCGTCGTCGACGTTGCCGCAGGTGATGAGACGGAGGAGGTCCATGGGCGGAGCTTAGAAATAGCCCTGACGTTTGCGGTCTTCCATCGCGGTTTCGGAGCGCCGGTCGTCGTAGCGAGTGCCGCGCTCGGTCTGCCGCGCGGCGGCGACCTCGGCGATGATCTCGGGCAGCGTCGTCGCGGCGGAGCGGACGGCGCCGGTGCAGGTCATGTCGCCGACGGTGCGGAAGCGGACGCGCTCGCGCCGCGCCGACTCCCCAGGCTGCAGCGGCAGATGGGGGGAGGCGGCCAGGAGGGCGCCTTGGCGCAGGAAGACCTCGCGCTCGTGGGCAAAATAGAGCGAGGGCAGCGGGAGCTGTTCGCGTTCGATGTAGGCCCACACGTCGAGCTCGGTCCAGTTGCTCAGCGGGAAGACGCGGAAGTGTTCGCCGTGCTTTTTGCGGCCGTTGTAGAGGCTCCAGAGCTCGGGCCGCTGGTTCTTGGGGTCCCACTGGCCGAAGGCGTCGCGGTGCGAGAAGATGCGCTCCTTGGCGCGGGCCTTCTCCTCGTCTCGGCGGCCGCCGCCGAGGGCCGCGTCCAGCTTCAGCTCGGCGACTGCCTCAAGCAGGGTGGTGGTCTGGATGGCGTTGCGGCTGGCGTTGGGGCCGGTCTCCTCCGCGGCGCGGCCGGCGTCGAGCGTGTCCTGCACCGAGCGCACGAGGAGGCGGTAGCCGAAGTCCCGCGCGATCTGGTCCCGGTAGACGAGGGTCTCGGGGAAATTGTGGCCGGTGTCGATGTGGAGCAGGGCAAAGGGCGGGCGGGCGGGGGCGAAGGCCTTGCGCGCCACGGCGGCGAGCACCAGCGAATCCTTGCCGCCCGAAAAGAGAATGGCGGCCTTGGGAAACTGCGCGGCGGCCTCCCGGATGATGTGGATGGCCTCGTGTTCGAGCAGGTCGAGCTGACTGAGATGGAGGTGCAACATGGGAAGGATCAGCCGCGGGACGGGGCCAGGCGTGTCCGGGCGAACCGGAGCAGTTGTGCGGCCGAGGCGGCGATATCCTCGTGCGCGGTGGGGACGACCAGATCGGTGCGCCGCGGGGTCTCGAAGGCGGAGGACAGGCCGGTCATCTGCGCCACCTGCCCGGCTTGCGCGCGCTCATAGAGGCCCTTAGCGTCACGGAAGCGGCAAACTTCGAGTGGGGCGCTCACATGGATCATCGAGACACTTTGCGCACCCAGGATGTCCGTGACGAGCAGGCGGTGGCTTTCGAGTGGTGTGATGAAGGAGGCTACTACGCAAAGCCCAGAGGCGGTGCCGAGTTTGGCCGTCTCGGCAGCGCGCCGGAGATTCTCTGTCCGGTCGTTGTCGGAGAAACCCAGTCCGCGGCACAACCCGGAGCGAAGGGCATCCCCGTCCAGCGCCAGCACAGCGCGTCCTTGGCTACGGAGCTCAGTGATGAGTTGGTTCGCTAGGGTGGACTTGCCGGCCCCCGAGAGGCCGAACAGCCAGAAGACATGTCCGGTGGCAGACATGGCTCAGAGCACATCCGCAAAGGCGGGCTTCATCTTGCGGAAGGCGGCGTGGCCAAGCCAGCAGGCCGCGAGGCCGGCAGCATAGAGGTAGGCCAAGTGGTGCAGATTGATCGGCTGGCCCCACAGCGCGGCGTCGCGGGCGAGCTCGATGGCCAGTAGCACGGGATTGAAACGAAGGAATGCCCAAGCTTCCGTCGGGATCTTCGCGGCAGAATAAAACACCGCGCTGGAAAACATGAGCGCCATGGTCAGAAACTGCATGATTTGCCCAACATCACGGAAAAATACGCCAATGGCGGAAAAAAACCAGCTTACCCCGAACAGCAGCAGGATCACCGGCAGCAAAACCACCGGCAGCCAGAGGGCAGTGAGGCTCAGCCCCGGGCCCAGGGCAAGGACGCCAATGAGCAATAGAGCGAGGCTGATCAGCATGTGGAAGAGGGCCCCCAGCACGCTGGCCGCCGGTAGTATCTCCAGCGGGAAGACCACTTTTTTAACGAAATTGGGGTTGCCCACGATGAGGCCCGGGGCTCCCCCGAGCACCTCCGCCGTAAAGTGAAACAAGGTGAGGCCGAAGAATATACCCAGCCCGTAGTCCACCGGCGTCTCATTGGGCAATATGCCGAAGCTCCCACCGAAAATGTAACCGAAAACCAAAACGTAGAGCCCCAACATCAATAATGGGCTGAGAAACGACCAGATCAGGCCCAGGTGGCTGCCTTTGTGGCGCAACTCCACATTCCGTAGCGTGAACTGC
>JBJOID010000274.1:0-5484 GCA_046047315.1 Candidatus Hydrogenedentota bacterium
CGGGGTATTGGCGGACAAAGCCGCGGCTTCGGTATTCGTGGGACGGCGCTCGCTCTGGTAGATTTGGTAACGATATTCCACATAGCCGAAGTACCCGCGCTCGGTGTTCACGCCGCGAGACATCGGCTGTGCATCAAGCGCTTGGCTGGACTCGTATACCTTTACTTCCTTGTAGTATTGCCCGCGCAAGCCGTCCTCGTTGAATTTCACCTCGCCCAGTCGGCCCGAGGCATTCATGCGTTTCATCTCGTTTTCGCCCACCTGCCGCAGTCGATCCATCACCTGGTCCGAACCGGACACATAGCCCTCTGGGGCCTCGCCAACGCCGAAGTCATACATCACCTTGCTCATCACGCTGTCGTGTCCGCCGGTTGAGCAGCCAGCCAGCAGCACAGCGGTAAGGGCGAAAAATCGCAGCTTCACGGCAATATTCCTTCTCAAGGTTGAAGGTCTGCGGGTCGATCAATACAACAGGTGAGAGTATAGCACGCACATGCCCCGGCCTGTAACGAAGCAGTCAAGCGGCGGTAGCGTAGACGGGAACGACATTTTTACACCACGGAGCCACCTAGCCACTATGCCTTGGGATATTGCGGAGAGCGTGCAGCGGCTGATTGACGAACTACTCGCCGGACTCCGCAGCCTCTTCCGGGCTGGCTGGCGTCTCGTCCGTCGTGGCGAGTCCCTCTGAATTGGTCTCAGCTTCCTCGGCAGGCACACTGGAATCCCCGCGCAGCTCTGGCGTGTATTCTTCTTCTGGAACCGCCCATACCTCGCGATGTTGTTCGAGATAGGCCAGGAGTCCATGGCGCACTTCATCGCGCCGCAACTGCCACGGCTGACGAAACGACTTGCCCCAGTTCCCATTTCTCATGATTCCCATGGCATCGGGAATGCCGCCAAGGTGCATGTCGACGCAGGCTTCCACCGATTCCCCTCCCATCCGCACCACGAAATCCCGGGGGGACTCGCCTCCAGTAAAGTCGTTCCAAATATCTTCGGGCGTGGGATAGGTCAACGTCATGCGTGGAATACCTCAAATCGCGGGAGTTGGTTCCTGAATACCGAATAATAACCCGATGGGGATGCTCCACGCCATGCGCGGTCGGTATAAAGAAAAAGCGGAATCTGCGCTAGGGAGGGTTCGCTGGTTTGATGCGGGCACTCACATGGCCCGTGGTTCCGAGTGGAACCGCTTCAAACCCTCTTTACCGCAGTTTCCGCCGTGGCGGGCAGCAGTTGAGCGAGAGCCGTGTGCGCGCTCTTGGGTCCGGACTCTCACATGGTCCCCCGCGCCCTGTCTTGAGGGCTGACGCGCGGCTCGTTTTCGCTCAACTGTCACTCGTCGGAGAGCGGCGGCCCGCCGGGCTTGCGACCGTTTCGGTCGCCCGCTCCGCGCCCCGCCACCGTCTCCACACATATTGTAACACCGGCCTCCGATTTCGCCAAGCACTTTATCGACTCAGCGCCCCAGCACGAGGCTGAGGTCGTTGGTCGTCTGATTGAGCAGGACGAGGTCTGTCTCACCGTCCAGGTTGAAATCACCTGGCACGATCTCTACCGCGCCGGAGCCCGCGTTGTAATTGGTTTGTCCGGAAAAGCTGCCATTGCCGACATTCTCGATTACCGTGAAGGTGTTGTCGGAATTAACGGTGATGATGTCCCTGCCAAGTCCGGAGCCTGTTGCTGCGAGCGCGATGGCCCGTGCGCCGGGCCCCGAAAAACGCGAGGTGCCGGGCAGAATGAAGCCGTCCGTACGTATGACGTGTGTGAAGGCTGCGTTACCGGCGGGCGATGCCACGACCGCGTCGGCCTTGCCATCCCCGGAAATGTCCCCAAGCACCAGGTCCGAGGGCTCCGCTCCGGTTTCCACCCTCAGAATACTGTCGGTGTCAAAGGTGCCATCGCCCTTGCCCAACATCCGCACCGCCCTTGGTTGCGCCTGGTCCGTCGGAGAATCTGGGTCTCTCCTGCTCAGGTAAACCACATCGAGCTTCCCGTCGCCGTTGGCGTCCGTGAGGCTTACGTTCAACGGATAATTGCCGCTGGCGTAGGATACCGGCGCTGCATATCCCCCCGATCCATTCGCGAGCATGACGCTTATCTCGTCGGCAGTCCCATCGCCCGTCACGAGGTCGTTCTTAGCATCCCCGTTCAGGTCGCCAATGGCCACGCTGCGCGGCCCCTGACCCGGCAGGTTTATCGTCGCCCCCCCTGTTGACAACAGCGTCCCATCCCCCTTGCCCAAAAAGGTCTGCACGCCCTGAGTGCCTGTAAGGGTGGTAACCGCAATGTCGGGATTCTCGTCGCCATCGAGCAGGCCCACCGCCAAACCCCTGGGGATTCCTGCCAAGGCCACAGACGAGCGCTCCACAAAGCCGCCGCTGCCGTCGTTGGTGTACGTGCGCAACCTCTGGTCCTGCTGGCTGATGACCGCGAGGTCAAGATCGCCATCCCGGTCGAGGTCCGCGACGGCGACTTCACGAGGCTGAGTGCCGGTTGGCGTGCGAATGTCACTTGCATATACGCCTCCTCCACGGCCTTGAATGACATACACGGCGTCACGGGTGGAATCCGCCGTAATGAGATCAATTCTGCCATCCCCGTTTGCATCTGCCGCGTGAATGTCCTGAGCTGCCGAGCCCGCGCCAAAACGCTGAAATTCGGGAAATCCGCCGCTGCCATTCCCAAAAAAGACATCAACCACGCCGAGCGAGGGATTCGTTCCCGCATTGCTGAACAACAGGGCGGCAAGGTCCGTATTACCATCCCCGTCAAAGTCGCCACTGGCAAAACGAGATGGAAGCTGATCGACGGCGACGGTGACGCCGGGCGTGAAGATCCCGGCGCCGTCATTCAAGTGCGTTGTAATGTTCGACGAGCCGGGATTCGTGACAACCAGATCGGGGTCGCCATCCGCATCGATATCGATTGCCTGGGCCTGCCGGGGTTTGGTTCCCGTTGGAATGGAGACGCCGGGCGCGAAGCCTCCCGCGCCGTCGTTGAGCAGCAGCGTGAGATTGTTTGAATCCCGGTTAGAACTAACGAGGTCGGTCGCGCCGTCACCATTCAGGTCGGCCGCGAGCACGGCGCGTGGTCCCGTGCCCACGTTGATAAACAGGGGTATCGCGGCGGGATCGCCCACGGGCCCCATGAACACCGCCAAAGTATTCGTTGCTCTGTCAGCAGTCACCAGATCGAGGCTGGTGTCCCCATCCAGATCAACAGCCACAACATCGAGTGGAGATGATGAAGCGAGCAAGCTGAGGTTTACGGCCTCGGCGAAGGTGCCGTCCCCCACGCCAAAGAAGACCGAAAGGGTGGCACTGCCCGAGTTGGCGCAGGCAACGTCCAACGCGCCGTCCGCGTCGAGGTCGGCAAGGGCCAGGGCAACAGGCGCCGCACCCGCCGCATAGTCGGTGTGTAGGGAATACCCCCCGCTCTCGGCCGCCAGTAGCACGGAGATGCTGTTGCCGGAATTGTTGGCGGTCACGAGGTCCAGCTTCCCGTCGGCATTCAGGTCTGCGCTCCGTACCGCAAAGGTTCCTGTGCCTGTGGGATAGCGAAAGGCGGTATGAAAGGAAGGAGAAGCAGGGTTCGGGTTGGGATCAGGACCATCGTCGATGCAGCCCGAGGCAATCACACAAAGCATCGACGCCATGAGTCCCCGAACTCGCCGCTTGCTGAACATGCGCTAGTCTCCCATGATATGGAACGTCGTGCGCCATGCTGGGTGATCCACACCATGCAATTCAAACAAGCGGTCTTGCACCCCAGTGGGGATTCGCGTAACTTTCTGTTGGGAGGTTCTAATCATGCTACTTGCCCGGCCCGCGCCGTTCGTGTTGTTTGGCATCGCGCTTATGTTGCTCGGTCTCTGCTGCTTGTTGCTGCCGCAAATCGCGGCCGTCTCGGCCGCCTTGCTGGCCGGCTCCGCCTTGCTGGTCGGGGGGCTGCTGGCCTTGGGGCACTGGCGGCTCACGCGGGGTTGGCCAGGAGCGGGCGCCAGCCTGGCAAGCGGTTTAGCCTTTGTCGCCGTGGGATTGCTTATGCTGATCTTGCCCGGCACGGGTGTGGCGTTGGTGGCAAGTCTGCTTGCGCTCTTTCTCTTCTTCGATGGCTTCACCAAGCTCATGCTGGGCTTGGCAATCCGCGGCATCCCCGGAGGCGGGTGGAACCTGTTTCATGGGGTGGTCTCCCTGCTTCTGGCGGGCATGGTCTTTTCCCGCTGGCCCACCTCGGCGACCTGGGTGATTGGGCTGGTGGCGGGTGCCCACCTGATGATTAAGGGCTGGGCCATGCTGATGCTGGGGCTTTCGGCCCGTTCCCTGCTTGCCACGAGGTGACTATTTTCCTCTGCCCCCCCGGTGCTGTTAGAATTACCGCAGGCGGAGGGGGCTTCGCAGCAAGGCTGTGAACACGCATTTGGTGCGAGCCGCGCCTGGGAATTACGCTGGCCCAAGATATTGGAGAATAGGCTGAATGGCAAGTAAGCGATACACCAACCTCGTCACCGGCGGAGCCGGATTTATTGGCTCTCACCTGTGCGAGCGGCTGCTGGATCGCGGCGAAGAAGTCATCTGCCTCGATAACTTTTTCACCGGGCGCAAGCGAAACATCGAGCACCTGCGCTCGAATCCCCGTTTCGAGTTGATTCGCCACGACGTAATCAATCCCATTGAGCTCGAGGTGGATCGCGTTTACAACTTTGCCTGCCCCGCCTCTCCGGTCCATTATCAGTTCGACCCCGTGCGCACGGTAAAGACCAATGTCATGGGCGCCCTGAACATGCTGGGACTTGCCATGCGCGTCAAGGCGCGGGTGATGCAGGCCTCCACCTCCGAGGTCTACGGTGACCCCGAGGTCCATCCGCAGGTGGAAACCTACTGGGGCAACGTGAACTGTGTCGGTCCGCGCTCCTGCTACGACGAAGGGAAGCGCGTCGCCGAGACCCTGTTCTACGATTACCACAAGCAGAACAAGGTGGATATCCGGATCATCCGTATCTTCAACACCTACGGCCCGAACATGTTGGTGAATGATGGCCGCGTGGTCAGCAACTTCGTGGTTCAAGCCCTGCGCGGCGAACCCATCACGCTGTATGGGGACGGCCAGCAAACGCGTTCCTTCTGTTATGTTTCCGACCTGGTGGACGGAATCATTGCGATGATGGACTGCGAGAACTTCAATGGCCCGGTGAATCTGGGCAACCCCGGAGAGTTCACGATCCGCGAGCTGGCCGAGCTGGTCATTGAGATGACGAACAGCAAGTCCGAACTCGTGTTCATGCCGCTGCCCGCGGACGACCCCACCCGCCGCAAGCCGGATATTTCGGTGGCCAAGGAGAAGCTGGGCTGGGAGCCCAAGGTGAAGCTCTCCGACGGTCTCAAGCCCACCATCGAATATTTCGACCAGATGCTCCGGGAACTGGCCTAATCCCCATGCCCTACACGCCCATTGTCGCCACGCTGGGGTACATCCTTT
>JBJOID010000275.1:0-12160 GCA_046047315.1 Candidatus Hydrogenedentota bacterium
GGGCACAACCTGCTGCTGGTGGGGCCGCCCGGCACCGGCAAGACCATGCTCGCCTCGCGCATGCCGGGCATCCTGCCCAGCATGTCCTTCGAGGAATCGCTTGAAACCACAAGGGTTTACAGCGTGGCCAACGCGCTGGGGCAAGGACGACGCCTAGTCGTGCGGCGTCCTTTTCGCGCGCCCCATCACACCGCAACCACGGTGGCCATCTGCGGCGGGGGACATGGCGTGCGGCCTATGCCCGGGGAAATCAGCATGGCCCACAATGGCGTGCTGTTTCTCGACGAGCTGCCCGAGTTCAACCGCGCGGCCATCGAGGCCATGCGCCAGCCACTCGAGGAAGGCATGGTGCACATCCGCCGCGCCATGTACAGCACCTCGTTCCCAAGCCGCTTTCTGCTCGTCTGCGCGCTCAACCCCTGCCCCTGCGGCTATCGCGGCGATCCCCGGCGCAACTGCTCGTGCTCGCGGGGCGATGTGCAGCGCTACATGGCCAAGCTCTCAGGGCCGCTGCTGGACCGCATCGACATCCATGTCGACGTGCCCTCAGTCAGCTTCGAGGAACTGCGCGACAGCGCCACCAGCGGCCCCACGACCGCCGAGGCCCGCGAGCAGGTGCAACGCGCGCGCGACCGGCAGCGCGAGCGATATCGCGGGAAGTTCGGCTGCAACGCCCACCTCGACGCCAAGACCACCCGCAAGGCCTGCGCCCTCACCGCAGGCGCGCAGCTGCTGCTCGAAACCGCCATGGAACGCCTGAGCCTGAGCGCCCGCGCCTATGACAAGCTCCTGCGCGTCTCCCGCACCATCGCCGACCTCGAGGCGAGCGATGAAGTCAACGAGGTCCACGTGGCCGAAGCCGTGCAGTACCGCAGCCTGGACCGCCTCGCCGACTAAGCGCCGGGCGGCGCGCTCGCGCGGTGAATTCGATTTTCCTTCCTCAACGCGTATGATGGTTGCCGTGTCCACCCCAGCGAAACAGCATGTGCTTGCCATCGACCTTGGAACCAGCGGTCCCAAGGTGGGCGTGGTGTCGTTGGATGGCCGGGTGCTGGGCTCGTCGTTTCGGCCCGTCCACACCTTTCCCGTGGGGGAGCATGGCTTCGAGCAGGAGCCGGAGTCGGTGTGGCGCGCCGTGGTGGAAGCAAGCCGCGAGGCGTTGCGGGAGAGCGGGGTCGAGGCGGCTACCGTGTCGGCGGTCATTTGCGACAGCCACTTTTTCTCGCTGGTTTGTCTGGACCACGATGGACAGCCCACCATGAACCTGGTGGTCTGGCTGGACCGGCGCGGCGCGCGGGCGCACTTGGCAGAGTCGCCCCAGTTCCGCGCGGATTCCCCTTGGCGCAAACTGCAATGGCTGCGCCTGCATGGGATTCCCCCGATTGACACGGGCATCGACAACCTTGCGAAGCTTCGCTGGTTGATGTATTTCCGACCGGATATCTATGAACGCACGGCAGTCTTTCTGGAACCCATGGACTATCTGGCCTTCCGCCTCACGGGCCGGATTGCGGCGAATCCCTGCACGGTGTTTCCCATGCAGGTGACGGACAACCGCAACGCCGACGACATTCACTACGCGCGTCGCTTGATCGGCTATGCAGGCATCGAGGCGGAGAAGCTTCCCGAGCTCACGCCGGTGGATGCGGAACTGGGCACGCTGACGGCGGAGGCCGCCGGAGCGCTCGGCTTGTCCACCACCACCCGGGTGCTTGCCGGGATGAACGACACGCACGCGGGCGCCATCGGCTGCGGGGCGTTCCGGGGGAATCACGCCGGGTTGGTGCTGGGGAATTCGGGCGTGATGATGGCCCATGCGCCGCGCAAGAAGACCGACATCCGGACGGGGCTGTTCTCCATGCCAGGTCCCTTGCCGGGGGAATACCTGATGACAGGGGAATGCGGCGTGGCCGGGCGCGCGCTGGAGCATTTCCTCGAGCAAATCATCTATGCCGAGGATGCCTTTGGCGCGCTTTCTCCGGAGTTTTCCTACCGTCAGCTTGAGGAGGTCGTGTCAACGTCGCCCCCCGGTTGCCGCGGCGTTTTGTTTCTGCCCTGGATGAGCGGCGCCCACATGCCCGCGGTGGACGGCCAAGTGCGTGGCGGATTTCTCAATGTGTCACTCAAGACACAACGCGCCGACCTGGCGCGGGCAGTGCTGGAGGGGGTGTGCTTTCTGTACCGGCACATGGGAGAGGCCGGCGTGCGCTTCACGGGCAGGCAGTTCACGCATTACACGCTCCATGGGGGCGGCGCGCTTTCGGACACCTGGACGCAGATCATGGCGGATACGATGGGACGCCCCATCCACCGCATGACCCAGCCGCGGCTGGTAAACTGTCTGGGTCTGGGCCTGATGGCCTTTCACCGGATGGAGTTGTTGGACCTAGACGACATGGCGAAGCGGCCGCAGGTGGAACGCGTGTTCGAGCCAGCGGCGGCGACGCGCGCCCTTTACGAGGACCGCCACGCCGCCATGGCCCTGGCGTTCCGGCAGAATCGCAAGCTTTTTCACGCGTTGAATCGAGACAAGGACTAGAGAGGACAGTTCGAAATGGCCGACCCGATCGACATGATCAAGAAGCTATACCCCTACTTTGAGGAATACGGTGCGCTGACCGCGATGCCAGAGAAGGGCATCGCGCAGGAGGCTTTACTCGAGCAGGTGACAGAAATGGCGCGCCGCGAGGATCGCTGCTGGGAAGAAGGCCGATGCTCCGGAACCGCCTACTACGGCGACCATAAGCACTATGATTTCCTGAACAAGGTCTTTGCGGCCTTCAGCCATGTAAACGCGATTCAACGCGACATGTGCCCAAGTATGAACCGATTTGAATCCGAGATTGTGGCGATGACCTTGGAGATGCTGCATGGCGACGCGGTGGCGGCGCTGGGTCAGGGGGAGACAGCCTGTGGCGCGCTGGGCTTCGGCGGTACGGAAAGCATCCTGAATGCGTTGCTGGTGTACCGGGAGAAGGCCAAGCGCGAGCGCGGCATCACCGCGCCTGAGATCATCATCCCCGTGACCGCGCACGCGGCCTTCGTGAAGGGAGCGCATCTCTTCGGGCTCAAGCCTGTCATTGCGCCGATTGACTTCGAAAGCACACAGGTAGACGTGGATTTCGTACGCGAAAACATTAACGCCAACACCGTGGCCCTCATCGGCTCGGCCGGCAATTACCCCTACGGCACCACCGACTCCATCGCCGACCTGTCAGCGCTGGCGGTGCACCACGGGATCGGTCTGCATATCGACGCTTGTCTGGGTGGATTCATCCTGCCCTGGGGCGAGGAACTGGGACTGGATCTGCCGGTGTGGGACTTCCGGCTGCCGGGGGTGACCAGCATCTCGGCAGACACGCACAAGTTCGGCTACGGACTAAAGGGCACTTCGGTCGTTGCGTATCGTGACCGCTCCTACCGGGAGCTGCAATACTTCTTTTATCCCGAATGGCCGGGCGGCAGCTACGCATCCCCGGGTATCGCGGGCTCACGCTCGGGCGGGCTTATCGCCGCCACCTGGGCCGCGATGGTGTCGCTGGGCAAGAGCGGATACCTCGAACGCGCACGGGCGATCTTCGATGCTTCCTTCGCAATGCAGCGCGCCGTCACCGCGCAGGAGTCGCTTTATCTTCGCGGTAAGCCCTCGTTCTGCTTTGCCTTCGAATCGCGCGACTTCAACGTGTATCACGTGAACGATTACATGCGCCCGCTCGGTTGGCGGTTCAACGGCGTGCAACGGCCAGATGCGCTGCACTTTTGCGTCACCGGACCGTCCTCGCGTCCCGGAGTGGCGGAGGCCTTCGCGACCGACTTGGCCGCGGCAGTGGCCTATGCGCAGAATCCGCCGCAGCCCGAGCCCCAGAGCAGCGCATTCTACGGGGGCGCCGGGATGCGCATCGAGGATCCGGAACTCATGCGCTTCTTCCTCACCGCCGGCATGGACGCCTTCTACGACAACACCATCGTGCACTTCGCGCATGCGTGACCTGGAAGCTCTGTTGCTTCGAGACTGATTTGGGTGAAGGCTGCACCATCAGCGCCTGAACAAAGCGGTTGCGGCCCCTGAAGTTCACTTCAGGGGCCGCAAGGTGGTGTTAATTTTCGAGCGAGGTTATTGCGCGCCGTGTTCGAGATACTGCACGAGCGCGACCAGTTCCCCGAGGGAAATGGCGTTGAGCAAGCCCTCGGGCATGATGCTGGCTTCCGCCGGTTTCTTGGCGACGATATTCCCGGCGGGAATATCCACGCGGTCGCCATAGGCCGTGATGATGGTGAGCTGCTCCTCGGTCTCCCCGGCGAGCATGCCGAGGAATTTCGCACCGTCCTTGGTGTCCACTTCCACCGCGCTGTATTGATCGGAAATGACCTTGGAGGGATACATGATCGCTTCGAGGATGTCGCGGCGGCGGAAGCGGCTGGCCAGGCTGGACAGGTCGGGACCGCCGCCCTTGCCCACTTCGCCGAACACGTGACAGGCGGCGCACTTCGCCTTCACGAAGACGGCCTTGCCCGCTTCCAGGTTGGGCTCGCGGTAGGCCATGGGATCATATTCGAGGTAGTCGGCCATCTCGGCGAAACTCATCTGAGCGAGCTCGCCGGCGCCGGCGGCCTCCTCGGGGTTGGAGAGCGCAAGGAGGGCCATGGCCTCTTCCCGCCGCTTCTTGAGCTGGCGGTCCTTGCGCACCTTGGCGATCTCCTGTTCGGGCCCGGGCATCAGCGCGAGTGAACTGTCCCAGAGGTTGTTGATGAATCCCTCCATGCTGGCCGCGCCGCCCATCTCTCGGCCGCGATCAAACCAGGCCACCAGCTGCTGGCGCTGCTGCTTGCTCCAGCCTTCCTTCAATTCACGAAGGCAATAGATGGTGTGAATCTGTTCCTCCTGGGCGAGGTCCGGGGTGTCGAGATAGTCGAGCATCGGCTGGATGGCTGCGGCCTCCTGGAAATGCGCCAGCAGGATCTGCAGCTCGCGGTTCTCGCTCAGGTCTTCGGCGGGAAAGCGATCCAGCAGCGCGGGTGCAAGGGCATTGCGCAGCACGCCGAAATCCTTCGGGTCGCAGGCGTCGCGCAGAATCGTCAGCTGGACGACCCGGGCAAAGTCGAGCAGGGCGGCCGTGTCCATCGTCGCGACCGGCAGGGTGGCCAGCTTGTTCATCACCGCCTTGGTGTCCTCGCAGGCGGGCGCACTGATCGCGAGTGCCAGCAGCCCCCGCAAGGTCTGGCCGGGATGCGCTTCAAAGTTGGCCGTCAGGATGGCGTCGCGCCACAAGCCCTTGTCCACGCGGCGCAGGGCCTGCATCGCGGCATAGGCGGCGAAGCGGTCCTTGGCGTCGAGCAGCGACAGGAGACGCGCGACAGTATCCGGGCTCACCTGGGCGGGACCCGCGCCAATGCGGCGCACCAGCGCCTCGCTGGCACGGCGCGCCACCAGCATGTCCGCATCGCCGAGGGCCTTGGTGATGAGCGCTTCGTCGACTTCGGCTTCCGATGCGCCCAGCAGATAGACGGCCTGGGCGCGCACCACGGCGTCGCCGTCGTCGAGCAGGGCGGCCAGTTCCGGCACGCGCGGCTGCGGCCCGTGAATTTGCAGCGCCTCGAGCGCGCGAAGCCGCGCATCGGCAGGGCGCGCCGTGTCGGCGGCTATCTCAAGCAGTTCCCGCCGCCAGCGCGCGCGCCCCCATTCTTCCTTCACGGCCAGCAAAGCCTTCTGCCCCCAGGCCGAACGCGGCATGGGCTGATCCACCACCGGGTGCTCGACGCTCTTCCAAGGCTCGCCCGTGTAGCGCACGCGGAACATGCCGCCGTAGGTGCTGCGTCCACCGTTCGTGAAATAGAGCGACCCATCGGGGCCGACGTCAAGGTCGGTCACGTTGAGCGGCTCGCCGAGCACGAAGTCGAGCGACTTGCCGGAGAGCGTGGCGCCGTCCTTCTTGGGGAACATCGCGC
This sequence comes from Candidatus Hydrogenedentota bacterium, assembly GCA_046047315.1. Lineage (GTDB taxonomy): Bacteria > Hydrogenedentota > Hydrogenedentia > Hydrogenedentales > JAEUWI01 > WGMK01. The sequence goes on from JBJOID010000275.1 coordinate 5,947, forward strand.
GAATGCGGCCGCGCGACCAGTCACCCATGAAATAGGCGCCCCAATATTTCTGGGGATAGGCGTAGTGATAATAGAACGCCGTGCCCACGGGCGAGCCGCGGCCGATGTCATCGATGCTGGGCAGCGTATCGAGATAATAGAAGGGCTTTTTGCTGGAGCCGGTGCGCCAGCCGTAGTCCGCTCCCTGCACGCAATGCGCCACGCGAACCGGGCGATACCAGGGCAGGCCGAAATCCCACTCCATGTCGGAATCGAAGGTGATGATCTCGCCGCTGAGGTTGATGCTGAAATCATAGGCATTGCGGAAGCCGCCGCAGAATTGATGCCACTCGTTGCGGTCGAGATCGGGATGCACCCGCTGGATGGTGCCACCGGGCGCCATGATGTTGTTCGCATGGCCACGGGGGTCGACGTAGCGGTTCAGGAGGTGATCTTCCTGGTAGTCCCGAAAGGGCGAGGCGGAGTCGACCTCGCGCAGCGGGTGGGCGTGGTTGCCGTACATGATGTGGAGGTAGCCGTCGGGTCCGCGCACGATCGAGTGCGGGCCATGCTCGCCCATGCCGCCATCGGAACGCTGGATGCGCACCACTTCCTCGGCCACGTCGTCGCCATCGCGGTCGAGCAGCCGGTAGAGGGCGGGGCCCTGCGGCCCGTTGGCATGCACCAGCAGGTCGCCGTCGCCGAGGTAGTACAACCCCATGGTGGTGGAGACTTCGTTGCAGTAATTGTGCTTGGCGTCATACACCCCGTCGCCGTCGGTGTCGGTCAGCAACCAGATGCCTTCCTTCTCGGCGGCCAGGGCGGGGCGGCCCTTGGGGTCAAAGGTCATGTTGATGACCGAGCCGATGAGATCGTGAGAGGCCACTTCCTCGACGACGAAGCCCTCTGGCACGCGGAAGCGATCACCCCCGACGCCAAGCTTTTCGGAGCGGTTCGCGTCGAAGTCCGGCATAAGGAGTTCTTCCTCGGCGGGACGTTCCGACGCGTAGGTAGCGGGTCCGGTGGTGGCGGACGCGGCTGCGGCGGGCGCGGGCATGGATTCGTCCTGCGGTTCCGGCTTGGCGCTCAGATCCTTGATGCCGATATTCTTGAAGCGCACCTCCATCTCGGGGCCGGTGTGCAGTTGCAGGGCAATGAACCCCCGCTTGGCGCCTTCGGGATCGTTCAGGTCGCAGGTGACCTCGCCATTGAGGATCAGCTTCACCTGATCCCCCTGGGCGATGATAACGAAGTCGTTCCAGTCGTGGCGCTTGTAGATTTCGTTCTCGATGCGCGCGCGCTCTTCCTCGGGCTTCTCATTCCAATACGGAAGGATGCCGCGCTTGCGCTCCTCATAGAGCATCCCGGTGTAGGTCTTCTCGGCAAGGTCGGCCTGATAGCCCGCCGCGACGAAATCCGGCCGGCGCTCGCTGCGGAACTGGATGCCGCTGTTGCCGTTGATCAGGCGAAACGAAGCACGCAACTCGAAGTCGGTGAATTCCTGATCGTGGAAGAGGAAGGTGTTTTGGCTGAGCTTGACGCCATGGGTCGAGCCGACGATCTCGCCGTTCTCCACCTTCCACAGCGCAGGGTCACCCTGCCAGCCGGTCAGGTCTTTCCCGTTGAAGAGGGGTACGAAGCCCTCCTGGGCCGCGCCCCCGCCACAACACGCCGCCACCAAAGCCACCAGATAGATCAATCGGTTCATCACGAGTCCCTCAATTCATGCGGTCCGCCACAGCACGAACACTTAAACAATCGCGCCATTATGGGAATCGGAGCGGCCCGGTACAAGGCCGGAGAGAGCGGGCCTACCGGGGATCGGAATCGTCATTCCGCCGCTTCCAGGCATCCGGGTCCTCGACCAGTTCATCCCAGGTCTTGAGGTTGCCGCCGTAGAAGGCCTCCTCGAAATCCTCGCGCTCCCACCGCTCAATGGTGCGGTTGTTCGAGCGGCGCTTGACGAACCACGCCGCAATCACGAGGAAGCCGCCGAAGCCAAGCAGGCTGGTGGGGGTGAGGGCGGACCAAAAGGCAAGCGACCAGAGTGAGCCGCGATAGCGCTGCCAGAGGTCCTGGGGGGAGAGTCCTCCGTGTGTGCGCAGCGCATCGCCAAAGGTCATCTCCGGCAGCGCGGCGATGACGCGCCAGAAAGCCTCCGCGCCGATTTCGTCGTGTAGAAACCGGGTCATCGACAGGCTTTGCGCGTAGGCATCGCCAAACTGCATGCCGCTTTCGGGCGCGCGCAAGACCTGGTCCAGCCAGCGGTATTCGATCAGTCGGCTCTCGACGAACATGCGCGCCACCGAGAAGCTGGACTCCCAGCGGAATTCGTTGGCCAGCATCATCGAGATGCCTTCGTTCAGCCAGCGGGGCATCCGGTCGGTGTCGGAATTGCGAAAGAGCAGCACATGCACCAACTCGTGGCGCAGCGTGCCCCGGAAGTCCGACTGTGACGGGGTAAGATAGGGCGCCTTCACGACGATAAGCCCCTCCCAAGACCGGGCGATCCCATTCACATCGAGTGCAGCCATGGGACCCGCATGGTGTTGGAAGGCGGCCATCGACTCCGCGATGACCACCCTAATCGGCGCATCGCCCGCAGGCAGACGGGGGGCGTACTCCGCCAGCGCTTCCGACAGAATATCCGCGGCGGACTCGGCAAGGGCCGCGTCCCCTTCGTCGACAATGATGGTGAACGGAGGACGCACCACTTCGACGACGGCCCAGAGGGGCGATGGCAGAAGAAGCGCAATCAGAAGAAGTAATGCGAGTCCACGAGGTAACGGAAGACGCGAAGCGACGGGTTGGAATAACATCCGAGCATCATATCAGTTTCTCCAGCAGGCCCGGAATGCAACCAAGCATAACGCAGCAAGACCGACCCAAAGACCTTAAAGGCGAAAACCACTAAAACTGTATCCGAGGTGCCGATCGCATGGTGGGCATTGTTGCAATGCCGGGTTGATTTGCTATACTGCGCCGCGTTTTCCGGCGGGCCTGCCGGCATGTCCACGCGCTTACCTATCCTCAAGGATTGCATGAGTTTAAGCCGGGATTGCCCTGTGCCGTGCATTGAAGCGGCCGGGTAAAGGATCGTCTGTGTTATTCAATATTTTCCGCCATTTGCCGTCGTTTTTTTCCCACGACATGGCAATCGATTTGGGCACGGCCAACACCCTTGTCTACGTGAAGGGGCAGGGCATCGTGCTGAGCGAGCCGTCGGTGGTGGCCATCAACAAGAACACCAACGAAGTGCGCGCGGTCGGCAACGAAGCCAAGAACATGATTGGCCGCACGCCGGGCAACATCGTCGCCATCCGCCCGATGAAGGACGGCGTCATCGCCGACTTCGAAGTGGCGCAGAAGATGTTGAGTTATTTCATCAACAAGGTGCACAACAACCGCCGCCTGGCCTGGCCGCGCGTGGCGATTGGCGTGCCCTCGGGCATCACGGCGGTGGAGCGCCGCGCGGTGACCGAAAGCGCGATGCAGGCGGGCGCGAAAAAGGTGTACATTATTGACGAGCCCATGGCGGCGGCCATTGGCGCCGGCCTCCAGACGGAGGAACCGCAGGGCTGCATGATCGTCGACATCGGTGGCGGCACCACTGAAGTGGCGGTCATCTCGCTGGGCGGCATCGTCTATGCCAAGTCGGTGCGGGTCGCTGGGGACGACATGGATCAGGCGATCATTCAGCACCTGAAGCGGACGTATAACCTGATGATCGGCGAACGCACCGCCGAGGAAATCAAGATCGCCATTGGCTCGGCCTACCCAATCAAGGACGAGGTCGAGATGCAGGTGAAGGGCCGCGACAACGTGATGGGCCTGCCGAAGATCATCACCATCACTTCCGAAGAAGTGCGCGACGCGCTTCGTGAGCCGGTGAGCGCGATCGTCGACGCGGTGCGCGGCACGCTCGATCGCACGCCGCCGGAACTCTCGGCGGATATCGTGGACCGCGGCCTGGTGCTGGCAGGCGGGGGGGCGCTGTTGCGCGGCCTCGACCGGCTGCTGGCCAAGGAAACCGGCCTTCACGTGACCGTGGCAGAGGATCCCCTCACTGCCGTGGTGCTGGGCGCCGGCCGCTACCTGGAAGTCATGCGCGACTTTCCGGCGGAGGACATGTAGGATTAGCCACCCGCGCCCGCGCGGCGGATGCACGAGGGTTTCGCGTTGAACCTCACGCAGTTCTTCAATGCCCATCGCCCCGCCATGGTGCTTGCCGTGCTGGTGCTGCTCTGTCTCTTTTCGCTGGCCACCGGCTTTGAAAGCACGCTCATCCATCGTACGGTTGTTCGGCTTGTATCGCTCACGGCCTACCCTTTCCTCGAAGCACGGCTGCTTTTGGAAAACGGAGCGGACCGCATGATGACGGCCGTGTTTTCGCAGGAAAGCCTTCGCAAGGAAAACGAATCGCTGCGTCAAGAGGTGGCGCTGATGCGGCGCGCGCTGGCGGCGCGCTCGGAGATGGTGGCGGAAAACCGACGCCTTCGCTCGCACTTGGGTTTTCTGGAGCGCGAACCCCGTGTGCTGCTCGAGCCCGCGCGCGTCATCGAGTCCCTCAAGGGCGCAATCACGATCGACCGGGGCTCACGCCATGGCATCGAGCCCTTCATGGGGGTGATCACGCCGCAGGGCGTGGTGGGCGTGGTGACGACGGTGGCGGACTTCAGCGCGCGCGTGGCCACGCTGCACCACCCCGACTGCAAGATCGGGGCGATGGTGGAACGCAACCGGCTGCGGGCTTACGACGGCGTGTTGCATGCGGACGGCTCGTTCCGCTTGATTTGCAGCATGTGGTATATCGATCTGCAGGACGATGTGCGCGTGGGCGACCGTATCGTGACCAGCCCGGAGAGCATCTTTCCGAGCGGCTACCCCATTGGCACGGTGCGGGCGGTCCATGAAGGGGAGACCCTGTTGAAGCACGCAGAGGTCGAGCCGGTGGTTGATCCCTATCGCCTTGACGAGGTCTTCGTGATCCGGGCGGCCGGGCCGCGCCTCGAGGATTACCAGGGGCCGCCCCGCCTGGAGACGCGCGCCGCCACGGGCAACCTGCCCGAGGAAGACGCCACGGTGCCACTGCAAGAGAGGTTTGCCCCATGAAGGCGCGCAAGAACGTGCTCTGGCTGGTCATCGTGGTGCTCATGGCGCTGGTGCAGTCCACCTGGCCTGACGCCCTGAAGATACAGGGGGTGACGCCCGACCTCACGCTGCTGCTGGTGATCTTCTTCGCCATGCTGGACGGAGAGGAGCGCGCCATGTTCACCGGGGTGCTGGGCGGTGTCTACCAGGACGTGGCCAGCGAGGCGGTGCTGGGACACCATGTGTTGTGCCTGGTGATCGTCGGCTTCATCGCGGGCCGCCTTTCGACCCGGCTCATCACGGACCACCCCATCATGATCATGGTGCTGGTGTTTGGCGCGGGCCTGTTGCACGGCAGCATCTACACGTCGATCGCCTATGTGCAACGGCCGGACATCAGCGTGCTCTACACCATCGGCGTGGCCACGGTACCCGCCGCTTTCTACACCGCGTTTGTCACGCCTTTTGTATACTTTGCGCTCGGGCGGATATTCCGCAGAACGAACCGCTTCGTGGGAGCATTGGGCTGATGGCCAAGGAACAGGAGCCGCAACGCTACGACGGCGTTGAGATGCGAGTGCAGTGGATTGCGCTCGCCATCGCCGCCGCCATGGTGGTGTTGTGCCTCAAGTTCTGGCAACTGCAGATCGTGGAGATGCACACCTACGTCGAGAAGGCGCGCGGGAACCAGGTTTGGGAGAAGCGCCTGCCTTCCGACCGGGGCATCATTTACGGCCGTGGCGGCACGGTGCTGGCCGACAACCGCGCCAGCGCGGAGATCGTATTCATCCCCGGCGAGTGCCCGGAGGAGCAGCGGGCCGAGGTGTGCGAAAGGCTGGCCAAGCTGGTGGGCGTGTCCGCCGAGGCCCTGATGGCGCGGGTGGAGGAAGTGAAGTCCGCGCCTTTTTCGCAGGTCTACGTGAAGCGTGACATCACCCGCACCGACCGCATCCGCGTGGAGGAACATTCTGCCGCGCTGCCGGGCGTGTTGACGGTGGTGCGCCCGCAGCGCCGCTATCTCTATGGCGAGGTCGGCGGGCAGATTCTCGGTTTCCTCGGTCAGATCAACCAGACCGAACTGGACGAGTGGAAAGAACTGGGCTACTACCCCGGCGACCTCGTGGGCAAGGGCGGCATCGAGCGG
>JBJOID010000276.1:0-26968 GCA_046047315.1 Candidatus Hydrogenedentota bacterium
CAGCGGTTGCACGATCGCCTTGAGCGGCGGAATGGAAACGGCGTACCGCTCGCCCGTATCGGGCGTGGACGCGGGCCCACCGCAGCCCGCGATGGAAAGCGCAAGCAGCACGAGCCCCGCCCAGTGGCGGCGGCCAAGGTATTTGCGGTAGGCTGGCGGCATAGTGACAAATGATACGCGCCTCTCAATAACAAGCGCAACAGGAAAACGATGCAGCGAGACACCGCACAACGCCGCGCCATCCTGCAGGTGGTGCAAAATGCCAAGCGCCCCCTGTCGCCCCAGGAAATCCTCGAGCGGGCGCAGGGCGAAGTGCCCCGGCTGGGCATTGCCACCGTCTACCGCACGGTGAAAGCCATGGAGGAAGCCGGTGAGCTCATCCCCGTGGACCTGCCCGGGGAAGGGCGCCGCTACGAGCAGGCCGGCCTGAAGCACCACCACCATTTTTCCTGCCGCAAATGTGGCCGGGTCTACGACCTGGAAGGCTGCCCCGGCAACCTCGACCGCCTCATGCCCCCCGGCTTCCGCCTCGAACGCCACGAGATCCTGCTCTACGGCCTCTGCAACCGCTGCTCCAAGTAAGCGTTCAGACCGCCACGCATCATCCAGCCAGAGCTGATCAATCAAGCCCGTAAACAAAAAAGCCGCAAGTCCCACGTACTCGTGAAGACTTGCGGCATAACGACTTGAATGGAGCGGGAGACGAGGTTCGAACTCGCGACCCTTAGCTTGGAAGGCTAATGCTCTACCAACTGAGCTACTCCCGCCCAAGGGAAGGACGGCCCGGCCGCCCGCACGACAAGAAAAATGGTGGTGGAGGTTGGGTTCGAACCAACGTAGGCATGCGCCAACGGGTTTACAGCCCGTCTCCTTTAGCCACTCGGACACTCCACCACAAGATATCGGCCCGCCCGGCGAACCGCGCCCGCGCAATCCAACCGACTGCGCGCGCGCCAAACGCCGTTTTCAAATGGAGCTGGCGAGAGGTTTCGAACCCCCGACCTGCTGATTACAAGTCAGCTGCTCTACCAACTGAGCTACGCCAGCGGCTTGCCGCGCCCGATGGACGCAGCCGGGGAATGGTAGCAAGCGGCGGACGCGGGGGTCAAGCCGTGGATGACTGGGGAATGCGGCGGCCCCTACACGCTCCACTCGCCACGGTATTCTTTGGTGAGCCAGGCGGGGTTGCCGGAGCCTTGGGCGAGGCGGTTGCGTTTGGGGTTCCATTCGAAGGCGGCGTGGTTGTAGTAGGCCTGGTTCATGAGGTGGCAGCAGATGGCGGTGCGGCCGCCGACTTGTTCGTTGGTGATGGGCTTGGTGCGGGACTGGACGCAGTCGAGGAAGTCGCGGATGTGGTCGGCGCTTTTGTAGAGCTTCACCTTGGCGTTGGCGAGGTGTTCTTCCTGCACGCGGAGGATGACGGAGTCGAGGGAGTCGTCTGTGCGTTCGACGGACTTGGCGATGGTTTGGCCGTCGAGGATGAATTCGAAGCGGCCGCGGTTGACCTTGACCTCGCCTTTCTCGCCGAAGAAGTGGGCGCCGAAGCCGTCCTTGTGGATGACCTGAATGCCGCCTTCGTAATCCAGCACGGCGCCGGAGGTGGCGGCGGGGTCTTCGGGGGGGCTTACCTTGATGGGGCCGCTGTCGTCCATGTCGAGTCCCCATTGGGCGATATCGAGATGGTGGGCGCCCCAGTCGCAGACCATGCCGCCGGCGTATTCGCGGTAGTTGCGCCAGTTGGGGAAGTGGTCGTGCAGGCCGCGGGGGCTGAGCTCGGAGTGGTAGGGGCGCATGGGTGCGGGGCCGACCCAGAGGTCCCAGTCGAGGCCGGGCTCGAGGGGTTCCTCGGGCAGGTCGCAGGGGATGCCGGGCGCGCCGAAGCTGCATTCGACGCGGCTTATGGCGCCGATGGCGCCGTTGCGCACGAGTTCGCAGGCCACGCGGAACTCTTCCATGGAGCGCTGCATGGAGCCGGTCTGCAGCACGCGCTTGTGCTGGTCCACCGCGCGCATGATGGCGACGGCCTCGTGGATGGTGTGGGTAAGGGGCTTCTCGCAGTAGACGTCGTAGCCGGCCTCGAGCGCGGCGAGCACGGGGATGGCGTGCCAGTGGTCGGGCGTGGCGATGCAGACGGCGTCGATGTCGGTGCGCGCCAGCAGTTCGCGGAAGTCGTTGTAGGCGCCGCATTCCCCCACGCCGCGTTTGGGGCGGGCGGCGTAGAATTCGTTGACGCGCTGGCGTGCGGCTTCGCGGCGGGTGGTGTCGACGTCGCACACGGCCACCACCTTCACGCGCTTGTCGTGAATGAAGGAATTCAGCAGGCCTTGGCTCTGCTTGCCCATGCCGATGAAGGCGACGCCGAGCCGCTCGCTGGGCGCCACGTCGGCGCTCCACACGCGCCCTGGCAAAATGAGGGGTCCGGCGGACAGGGCGGCGAGCTGCAAAAAGTTACGGCGCTTGAGTTTCATCGTGGTTTCCTCCCGGTGCGGTCTGCGAATACGGGAGTATCGCCCGGAGGGGGCGATGAGTCAAGCGGAGAAGCGGTTGCTCGGGGGATTATCCGCGCGTGTCGAGCAGGGCGCCGAGGAGTTCATCTTCAACCCGGATGACGGCGGCGTTCGCGGTGTAGGCGGCGGTGTTGGCGATGGTGTTCACCGCCTCGGTGGCGAGGTCCACGCCGGATGGCGCCTGCGCGGCGGCGCTCAGTTCGAGCGTGTCAACGGGTTGGGGGAGCGTGTCCATCCGAGGGGCTTCGGCAAGCACGCCACCGCCGGACTGCTCACTCAAGCCCACGGTGCGGGGGCGGTATCCGGGCGTGTTTAGATTGGCGATGTTGTTGGCGGCGGCGGCCTGCCGTATCTCGGCGGCGCGCAAGCCCGACAAGGGTATGGCCAGGTTCATGGGGCGAAATCCTTTGGCCTGATTGTACCTGAAAAAACCACGCCGCGCGGGGGGCGCGGCGTGGCAGGTGGCAAGGGAGAGCAGGCGGGGCCTGCGCATGGTATCGCGGCTGGATTACCCGAGTTGCTTGCGGGCGTCGCCCGCCACGCGCACTTTGATACCGAGCTGCTGGCAGGCGGCGATGAGTTCCTGCAGGATGTCTCCATAGCCGATGACGATGTGGTTGGCCATGTGGGTGGCCATCATTTCATCGCGGCCATAGCCGGGAATGTGGACGTTGGCGATGGGCCATTGGGGAGTGGTTTTTTGCAGGCGCTCGCGCACCTCGGCCTCGGGCAGGGGCACCACCTCGCCGACGCCGCAATCCATCCAGAGGGCGCCTTCGGCCTCGAAGCAGCGCGACCAGGTGATGACGCCGGGCTTCGACACGCCGGCACAGGTGCCGCCGCCCTTGGGGAAATACATGGCGGGCTGCCGGTATACGGAGGCGTTGCGCCATCCACCGAAGTGGGCAGGCGGCGCGGCGCCGCTGATGAGGAAGACCCAGATGAATCGTCCCTGCCATTCGCGGCCCCAGCGCACGTCGTGCAGGGTGGTCTCGGGCGGCATGCCCTTGGCCTGGTAGATTTCGTTCATGAGCAGCTGGGGAATGCCGGCGCCGAGGTCGCCCTCGTTGAAGTGGACGATGGGCTTGCCGGGGTTGACGATCTTGCGGGTTTCGGGATCGCGCACGGGGGGACGGTCGCTGTTGTTGAGCATGCCCTCGACGAGGTCGCTGGCGGGGCACTGCCGCACGAGGCCCAGCTGATAGGGGATGCCGATGGCGCTCAGGCCATAGCGCGCGTAGAAGCGGCAGGCCGCGGCGTACATCTTCATCTGCGTGCGCACCTGGTCGTGGGTGAGTTCGGTGAAGGTGTCGGTGCCCCAGTCGAACCAGGCGCCCTTGCGGACGAGCCAGTTGAGGTGCTGCTGGGCTTCTTCCTCGGAGACGAGGTCCATCTCGGCGAGCAGGTCGGACTGGTTGAGGTATTCGATCGGCATGCCGCAGGCGCCCACCTTGGCGGGGTCGAGCACGGCGTTGAGCATGCCCATGCAGCCGGGGTCGAACTGGCCCATGATGCGGCGCTGGCGCAGAATGTCCGCGGCGATGTCGCGCCCAAGCTTGGCGGCGGCGGGGTCGAGCTTGACGCCGTCCACGCTGGAGACATGCTTTTCGCTATGGGTGGCCTTGCCGGTTTTCGCCCATTGGGCGAGCTTCTGCATGAAGTAGTCGTCCTTGAGGAAGGCGTCTGTCCACAAGCGGGAATGCTTCACGTTGAGCCGAGCGAGGGTGCCTGCATGGTTGAGCATGGCCACCAGGCCGGGCCAGGTGCCATCGAAATTTCCAAGCAGGAGAATGGGGCCCTGGTGGGTTTGGAGCGGGCCGGAGACATGGTGGGCATAGGCCCAGCAACTCAGGACCACGACGACGGGGGCCTTGGGATCGATCTTCGCGAAGACCTCTGCGCCCTGGCATTGCTTGGTGATGAAGCCATGCTTGCGCTTGGCGTCGTAGCCGTGCGCGATCTGGGTCTTCACGCCGATCTTTGCGAAGGCCTTTTGCACCTGCTTGAGCGTCCAATCCTGCGTGGGCCAGCAAACCTTGCAGGCGCTCTCGCGGTGGTCGCCGTTCGAGACGAGATATACCACGCCATCCTTCTTCACGATAGTGTCTTCCTTCCTGTGCGGATACGACTACGCGGGCTGATAACCCGCCACAAATACTTTCACCCGTTCGAGCTGGGCGCGAAGGTTCATGGAGAGGATGGCGGCCGCGCCGGGATCGGCGTGCAGCTCGACCCGCTCAAGCACGGTGGCGATCCGGCGCACTTCCTCGGCGCCCACGTTGGCGCTGCTGCCCTTCAGGCTATGTGCCGCGCTTGACAGTGCGTTGCCGTCGACGGCCTTGATGGCCTCTTGTATCGCGCCGCAAAGGGCCATGGACTCTTCGAGATACGCTTCAAGCAGTACCCGCTCGAATCCGGGGTCGCCCATCGACACCTCTTTCAACCGCACAAGGTCCACCGGCGCGGGCGTGCTGTCGCTCATGCCCTGGTCTCCTCCTGCTCGCACCCTTCCCTCGAACCCGTTCACTATAAGGCCATGCGTCTGTCTCCGCAAGCCGCTTGCGCGGGCGGTTCATGCGGGGCCACAATAACGGGCTTGCCTGAAAGCGCCCTTGCAACCCCCGGAGCCAGCCGTCATGTCGAAGCCCCTTGAAGAGTCGAGCCAATACAGTGACCAAAGCGTCTACCGTTACGAGGTGATCTTCGGGAAGGACTTCATTAGCACGGGGGGGCTGGAGTCGACGCAGGAACTCTGTGCGACGCTGGGGCTGGCGCCGGGGCAGACGGTGCTCGACGTGGGCAGCGGCGTGGGCGGTTCGGCCTTTTACATGGCGGAGACCTATGGGGTGGCGGTTCATGGGGTGGACCTGCTCGGCGGCTTGGTGGAACAGGCGAATCAGCGCGCTGTGGAGCGGGGCCTGGAGAAGGTGCGCTTTACGCAGGGCGACATCATGACGGCGGATATTCCCGAGGGCGCTTACGACCTCGTGTACAGCCGTGACGCGCTGCTCTACATCGAGGACAAGCTGGGGCTTTACCAGCGCCTTCGGCGCTTCCTCAAGCCGGGGGGGCAACTGTTCGTGACGGACTACTCGTGCGGGCCGGAGCCGCTCGCCGACGACTTCACCGCCTACGCGGCGGAAGCGGGATATTACCTGCACCCGCCGGCGGGGTACGGAAACGTGTTGCAGGAGGCCGGTTACGACGACGTGGTGGCGGAAGACCGCACGGCAGACTTCATCGCCATCATGGCACGCGAGATGAAGCGCGTGGAGGAGGTCTGTTCCGGACCTGAGCCCGCGTTGACCGCGGAAGACCAGGGATATCTGTTGAGCCGCTGGGCGAGAAAGATCGACTGGTGCCGGGCGGGGCACATGCGCTGGGCGCACCTTCGGGCGCGGGCCTGAGCCGCAGCCCCTGGGTCTCAGCGTTCCTGGATGCTACCGAGGTTGACGACGAGATAGACCTCCTCTGGCACGGGCCCGAAATAGAAGGGCAGCGGCCCGGCGCCGTCTGAGTAGAAGCCCGCGTAGACCTGATAGTGCGAGGTGGTGGCCCAACGGGGTACGGGCACGGTCTCTTGGTAGTAATCCTTGACGAGGGTGGGATTGACGGGGATGGGCTGCCAGTTGTTCGAGGGCAGCACATACACGTCGCCGGGCAGGGCGGAGTCGCGCTTCTGATCGATGGGCTTGCCGCCGCGCTCCTCCATGTAGAACTGCCATCCCGAGTGCCCCGAGAACCAGACCGTCTTGCCTTCATGCTGATCCATGATGCGGCGCGCCGCTTCACGCGCGGAGCCGGCCAGGCGGTAGTCCACGTAATTCAGCAGCATGGACATCACAAGGACGCCGGCGGTAACGGCGGCCGAGCTTTTCCAGATGTACTCGGGGATATCCACGTTGCGGAAGCGGTCCTCGATTTGGCGCACGGCGAGCAGGGCCACCGCAAGCCCCATGGGCAGAATGACGCGCGCATTGACGAAATGGTTGATGGTGGTGACGAAGAAGAAGGTGCCGCCTATCCAGAGCAGAAGCATGACGGAGGCGGCGTCGCGCCGGCGGAACAGATCGGCAACCGCCAGCACAAGGATTTGCAGACCGCCCACGGTCCACAGAGCCCACTGCAAATGATGGAGCAAGGTCGGCCCGGTCGACACCTGGCTTACAATGTCGGAGCCGGGATTGTCGATGTTGATCTGAAATACGGTTCTTAGCACCCGCGATTCGGGGAAGGAGAAATTGAGAAGGAGCACCGCGGCGAATACGCCGAGCCACGCAAGCGCGTGGCGCCTTTCCCAGAGCCATGGAAGAAGCAGCGTGACGGCCGCGAGCGATCCGCCCGCGAAGGCCAGGGCCACCTGGGTCTTGACGAAGATGCTGGCCCCATACTCGGCGCGGCTTGCGCTGGCGAAGCGGGTGGCATCGGAAAGTAGCCCGACGCCGTAGAGCCGGTTGCAGAGAAACTCGAACGACAGCAGGGTGATGAAGGGGACGAGCAGGCAGTAGAGGTGGCCGCGCCGCTCGGGCGTTGCCATGAGGGTATAGACCAGCAGCAGGGGTGCGAGGCTGAAGGCGAAGTATTTGGTGAGCGCGCCCACGGCGATGAGGAGCGCCCCGGCGAGCGAATAGCCTATTCGATCCTCGTCGATGCCGCGCATCCAGAAATAGAGCGCCCAGGCCCAGCAGCCCACCATGGGCACGTCGGACATGACCTGCGAGGCGGAGACGAGGAATCCCGGGCTCACCAACACCAGCGCGGCGGCCAGCGCGGGGTGGCGGCAGAAGCGCCGGGCGGACATATAGATCCCCGCGCATGCGAGCGCGGTGAGCAGAAGCATCGCCAGATGCATGACGGGCTCGCCCCAGCCGAAGGCCGCGCCAAAGGGGGCGAGATAGTAGGAGACCAGCGGCGGGTTTTGCATGATCTCGTACATGTAGGTCTGGCTGCGGCCCCAGTTGGTATAGAAGCCGTAGAAGTTCAGGGGATCCTGCAACACCTGCCGCGCAGTCCACACGAAAAGCGGGTCGTCAACATGGTAGGCCTTGTTGAGCAGGGGGAGCAGCAGCAAAGACACACCGCCACAGAGCAAGAGCAAATGCCGGTTATTCAGCGGCGCCCAGATGCCGGTGTTCTCTTCGCGTGGTTTCTTCGGCATGATCCCCTGTTCCTATCGCCCGGGAAAAACCAGCACCTTTTGTCCTTCGCGCTCCTGGATGGCTGGAGCGGCGGGCGCGTTGGTTTTCTGCAGCTGCGCGGCGGCATAGGCGTCGCCGGGATTGATGCGCTGGGCCTCGCGGTATTGCTCGGCGGCCTGGGCGTTCAGGCCAAGGGCGAGATACACATCGCCCAGGTTGTTGCGGGCGGCAAGGAAATTCGGGGCAAGTCGCACGGCCCGCTCGAGGTGGAAGCGCGCCTCGCTGTGATTGCCTTCCTGCAGGAGCAGGTAGCCAAGATAGTTGTGCGCCTCCATATAGTCGGGCTGCTTTTCGATGGCCAGGCGCATGCGCTCTTTTGCCTTGTCGATTTCGCCCCGCTGCGCATTCACGAAACCCCAGCCATACTCCGCTCCCGGCTCCAGAAGATTCGCCGTGAGCGCGTCGGTGTATTGGATGATGGCCTTGTCATACTCGCCGAGGTGGGCGTAGAGATTGCCCAGATTGGTGTATGCCAGCGCAAAGCCGGGAGCGAGGGACACCGCCTTGCGATACGCGGCTATGGCCTCCTCGTAGCGACCTAGGGCCGCGTACTGAAGGCCCAGCTGATTCTGGGTCTCGGCGTGGCTCGGCTGCAGGGCCTCGGCTTTCAGCAGTTGGTCGAGAGCATCCTGATGACGGCCCTGATAGCCGGCCACTTCCGCCAGCATCAGATGCCCCGCGAAGGCGTCCAGGTTGAGCGAGACGGTTTCCGCCGCCACGCTTTGGGCCTCCTCGAATTGCTGCGTGCGCGACAATGCGCGCACAAGCCCCAATCGCGCGCCCACATCGGTGAAGCTGGCGTTCACGGCGCGGCGGTAGACTTCGGCCGCCTCGGCGTACTTGTTGCGGCCGAGCAGGGCGTCGCCCTTGCGCCGCAACGTGAGCGCGTGGTTTGGATCGATGGCCAGCGCCTTGTCGTACCAGAACAAGGCGTTGTCCACTTCGCCCTGCAAGCTGAGTCCGAAGCCGAGTTCGGAAGTGACATCGGCCGAGCGGTCCCCGCCCACGCTGACCGCCAGTTTCAATTCCTTGATGGCGTTGCCGGTGTCCCCGGTGTGGCCGTAGGCCAGCGCGCGCTGGTAGTGATAGAGCATTTCGTCGGCCTGGTAGGGCGCCCAGGGCACGCAGAAGATCAGCGCGGCCGCGAGGGCGGTGCCGCCCCAGGCGCCGAGCCAGAAGTTGTCGCGGCTGCGAAGGCGGCGGTAGCCCTCGACCAGCGCGAAGGCGGCGAGCAACAGCACGAAGGGAATGACCGGCACCCGGAAACGCGCCACCACGAAGAAGAGCAGGTGCGTGGCGAAGCTGACGGCCACGAAGGCGAGCACGAGCGAGAGGACGCGCCAGGCCTCGGGCTGTATCTCGGCGCGAAGCACGGCGGCCCGGCGGCTGGCGGCAAAGAAGACCAGCCCCACCACGGCCACGGGAAGAAAGACCCAGAAGGGCGGCAGAAAGCGCAGGAACCACGAATGGCGCTTCTCCATCTCGAAGACTTTGTCGGAGGAGATTTCGTGCGGGCCCCAGAAATAAGAAGCCTTTCGGAGGGCGAGGCCGAGGGTCTGCATGGGGTTTTCGCGCATGAAGGTGAGCGCCTGCTCGACGAAGTAATCCTCGAGGTCGGACTGTGTGAGCCCGGTCTGGCCGGTCTTGCGCTCGAGGCCGCGCACCAGCTGCGGGAAGTTGTGGTGGCTCAGGCCCTGCGCCACGCCGAAGAGTTCCTGATAGTCGAGGTTGGGGAAGTAGCCCGTGGCATCGGGGTTGTTGCCCGCATACAGGTTCAGGCCGCCGATGGTGCAGATGAGCACCGGCTCGCCCGACTTGAGGTAGTTGCGGAGGGTGACCGGTGCGATGCAGAGCGCCACCACCGCGGGCAGCACGGCAAGGTGCAGGATGCGCCGCTCGAGGGGAAGGCTCTGGCGCGGCGAAAAATACCAGGCCCAGGCCAGCAGGACGGGGAGGAACAGGAGCGTCTCGGGCCGGTCGAGAACGAGGATGCCGAAGAGAAGGCCCGCCCATGCGATCCGTTTGAGCGTGGGTTCCTTGGACCAATCGAGCATGAGGTTCATCACCGCCAGCAGCAGGAAGACGATGAGCGGCGGGGAGTTGAGCTCGCCCTCGAAGAAGATGAAGACCCAATAGGTGGCCATGAAGAACGAGGCGAGCAGGGCGACGGCCTCGCTGAAGGCCTTGCGGCCCAGGCAGTAAAGCAGCCACACGCTGGCCACGCCCATCATCATCTGCAAGACGCGCAGCGCGGTGAAGCTGGTGCCGGTGAGCAGGTAGACCAGCGCCATGAAGAAGGGGTAGGTGGGCGGGCGCACATAGGGGCTGGTGGCAAGTTCGGGATCGGGCATGCCGGGCGGCGGGGGAATGCTGCCCTTCAGGATGCTCTGGGCCCAGTAGTGCTTGAAGGCAGCGTCGGCCGTGGGAATGTTGTAGTCGGGGTTGGACTGGATGGAAACCAGATAAACCAGACGCAGCACCGCCGCCAGGATGAGAATACCCCAGAGGATCTGCCTCGGCTTCATGCCGAACAGGAGCGGCTCGCCGGGTAGCTCGGCCGCCGTGGTCGCTTCCCGCTCGGGAAGCGCGGCTGCTTCTTTCGGTGACTGGTTGCGACGTTTGCCCATAAGCCGCGGATTATCCCTTATCGGGCGGGGTATTGTCATCCGAGAGACGAGAGGCGCCGTGCCGTTTACCCGCCCAAGGGGAGAAAGCCGTCTTCGCTGGATTCGGCGGCAGTGTATCCCCCCGCATTGAAAAGCTGCATGACGCGGAGCAGCTCAAGGAAAGAGATCCGCCAGTCCTGGGGATTGTAGTCGGCGCTGTGCGGGAGGCAATCGCGCGGCGCGTTGCCGGCGCCGTAGCCATCCTCGCTGCCGGGGGCGCAGCGGATTTCGCCAAGGGTGAACAACTGCACCACGCGGAGGGCCTCGGAGAGGCTCAGTTCGCCGTCCTCATTCACGTCGGCGGCATGGAAGGGCGTGGCCGGTTCCCCTTCTCCCTCGACCGTCTCTCCGTCGCTGGCGCCCTCGCCATCACTTTCTCCATCGGCCTCGCCCTCGATTGGCGCGGGCGGGACAAGCTCGTAGGCGCCCGCGTCGATGGCGCCGCCTTGAGGAACAGGCAGCCCGGCGAAGTCCGCGGCGGCCGCAGTGGAGGTGCCCGCGTCCACGGCGATGGACTCGGGCGTGAGGCGGAAGTCGCGCGCGGCAGAATCCCGGAATTGAAGCAGGCCCTCCCGGCCGTTGAGGTCGAAGCCGCGCGCGGCGCGCCAGCTTTCAAAATCGTGGAAGCCGCCGGAAAAGTAGTACGCGTTGCCGTGGCGCTCGAAGGTGTTGTGGTCGATGATGCTGCCGCTCACGGCGTTCTCGTAAAAGAGCACCTCAGTCTGCATGCGCACCACGTTGTTGATGGCGATGTTGTTCTCGGGCACTTCGGTGGAAACGGCATGGATGGCGATGGCGAACCCGGTGCAGTCGATCACGGTGTTGTTGAAGAGCACCACGTTGCTCACGTTGAAGCAGTTGATGCCGACGTACTCGTCGTAGACCACGTTGTAGTAGCCGGTGTTCCCGGTGGAGGTCTGGTTCTCGGAGATCGTGAAATCGCCGCCGTCGAAGCGGATGCCGCCGCTCTTGAAGGCGCCGCCGGGCACCTCCTCCTGCTCGTGCACGTAGTTGTAGCGCACCACGTTGTCGTTGCCAGTGTCGAGCAGGTCGATGCCGAAGCGGTCGTCCTGGCCGTGGCAGTTGCCGAAGACTTCATTGCGCTCGACCACGTTGCCGCTGGATTGCTTTCCCGCGATGCGAATGCCCGAGGAGGCGCTGCCCGAGACGCTGTTGCCGGTGATGAGGTGGTCGCTGCCATCGAGCACCGCGATGCCCTCGTGCCCGGCGTCGGTCACGAGGGTGCTCGCGATGCGGTTGCCCCGGCTGAGTCCCTGCCCGAACACGAAGACGCCGACGCCGTTGTTGCCGAAGCTAAGGGAGCCGGAGCTGCCGCGCATGCTGGTGATGATGCACTCGGACACCACGTTGTCCGCGCCGAAGCCCGGCACATTCGCGGCGAGGAAGATGCCGGCGAAGCCCGCGCCGTGGTCGATGCGCAGCAACTCGAAGGTGACGCGCTCGGTGTTGTAGGCCCAGACGGGATCCCACGCATGGCGCACGGTGATGCCCGTGAAGCGGATGTCGCGCACCTCGTTCATCACGATGCCGAACTGGCGCGTGGCGCAGGCGACGCTGGCGGGCGCGCTGGAGGCGAGAAAAGTGACGGAGCCGTCGGCGTAGAAGCAATCGCCCGGGCTGGCGAGCGCGGCCTCGGCGGCCACGCGCCGGCCGGATGTGCCGCCATTGACGAAGACCTCGACCGGAGCGCCGGTAATGACGCGGTACTTGCCGCCGCCAAGGGCGCTGATGGCGTTGTAGTCGTCGGTGCCGTCGATGACGGGCGGCGGACCCACGCCATAGCCGCCGTACCGGATGGGATTGCCGGGCGTGCCGGAGCCCTTGACGATCAGCGTCTCCCGCCACGTGTCACCGCGCCGCAGCGACACCTTGTCTCCGGGCTGGAGCGTTACACCAAGCAGGCGGTTGAAGGTGCGCCAGGGCTGGTCGGCGCTGGTGCCGGGGTGGCTGTCGCTGCCCTGGCTGTGGCTGATGAAGTACTCCGTGGCGAAGGCTGGCGCGGCGCAGACGACAAGCGTCGCCAACAAGCCCGCATGCCAGCGTGCCCGTTTGGGGCGGCGTTCAGGTGGCGCCATCGGCCGCCAGCACGGCCCGGAAGGTGCGCATCAGGATATAGAAATCCGTGAAGATGTCCCAGCCGTCGATGTAGCGCAGGTCGAGCTCGACCGCGTCTTCCCACGAAAGGTCGCTTCTTCCACTCACCTGGGCCAGGCCGGTCATGCCCGGCTTCACGCTGAGGCGGCGGCGATGGTGCCAGGTGTACTTTTCCACCTCGCTGGTGGGATGCGGACGCGGACCCACCAGGCTCATCTCGCCCTTGGCCACGTTGATGAGCTGTGGCAATTCGTCGAGCGAATAGCGGCGAAGGATGCGCCCGATGGGCGTGATGCGCGGGTCGTTGCGTATCTTGAAGATGGGGCCGTCGGACTCGTTGAGGTGGTGAAGCTGGTGCTTCTGGGCCTCGGCGTCCTGCACCATGGACCGGAACTTGATCATCTTGAAGCGGCGCTGGTTGAGGCCGACGCGCTCCTGATAGAAGAAGACCGGTCCCGGACCCGACAGCTTGACGAGCAGGGCAATCAGAAGGAGCAGGGGCGAGAGCAGGATGAGGAGCGAGCAGGAGAGCACGAGGTCGAGCAACCGCTTGAGGGCCAGCTGGGTCTGGTTCTCCGAGACCATGGTGAGCGAGAGCATGGGCACACCCTCGATTTGGTGGATGCGGCTGGTGGCGATCTTCAGGGGGAAGATGTCGGCCACGAGGCGCAGCGACACGCCCACGCCGAGGCACAGGTCGGCCATGTTCTGGATGGTCATGTAGTACGAGCGCACCGGCAGGCCGACGTGCAGCTCGTCGATGACGACATGTTGCATGACCTTTTCGAGGTCCTTGAAGTCGCCCAGGCGTTGCAACCCCAAGCTGTCCAGCATGGCGCAGCGATCGTCCTCGTCTTCAAGGTAGCCGACGATGTTGTAGCCGTACTGCTGGTTATGCATGAGCAGGCGGGCCAGTTCGAGCGTGCGGGCATTGGAGCCCACCAGCAGGATTTGCCGGGCATTGAATCCCTGCGCCCGGAGGTTCCACAGGCTGAGGCACAGCGCGAGGCGGAAGCCGCAAAGCACCACGGCGGCGAAGCTCGCGAAGAGCACGGCGAACCGCACGTCGGGCGGCTCGCCCGCCGTGAAGGTGACCAGCACGAAGGAGAGCGCCATGGTGAGGATGACGCTCTTGACCGTCTGGTACATCTGGTAGAGCAGGGGATCTTCGCGGTGGGACACGAACATGCCCTGCGTGCTGCCGACGAGAAACCACATGAGCACGACGAGCAGAAAGCTTTTGAAGTTCGCCAGCACAAGTTGCGAGGCGGCATTCAGCTCCCGGACATCCGGCAACACGTAGATTGACGCAAAAGCGCACGCGATGATGAGCACAATGTCCACGCCCAGCATGAACAATGTGACCATCTCGAGATGGCGCGCTGACCTCGGCATCCTTGTCCCCTGGCTCCTATCGGAGGCCCTCAATTAAGCGTTCGCGTCGGGATTGTCCGTGCGTTCAACGCACCCCGCCCGCAACAGGGCGACAGGCGTTGTTTCACATTTTTCTCCCGCTCGTGGATCGCGTTAAGGTGAGTCTCCCCTTTTGGCACCTCATGCGCAATAAAACGATACCATATTTCCGGTATAGCGCAAGCCCGGCCCGCGGGCTCCCCGGGTGCCAGCATCTCCACCGCGTCAGGCTTGTCTTCAATCAGGATATCAAATCTTCGTTAAAAAATAATTTTGTCACGAATCTTATACTTCGTCAAGAATCGCCATCAGGTAATGTCCATACCCGGATTTCTTGAGGGGTTCCGCGAGGTCCTGCAGACGCTGCGCGTCGATATAGCCCATGCGATAGGCCACTTCCTCGATGCAGCCGATCTTGAGGCCTTGGCGTTCTTCAATCACCTGCACGAACTGGGCGGCCTGCATGAGCGAGGCAAAGGTACCGGTGTCGAGCCAGGCGGTGCCCCGGTCCATGATGCTCACACGCAGGCGGGAACGCTCTAGGTATTTCTTGTTTATATCGGTTATCTCATATTCGCCGCGCGGGCTAGGCTCGAGGTTGCGCGCAATTTCCACAACGTCATTGTCGTAGAAGTAGAGCCCGGGCACGGCGTAGCTGCTCTTCGGGCGGGTGGGTTTTTCCTCGATACTGATCACGTTGCCCTGCGCGTTGAACTCGACGACGCCATATCGCTGCGGGTCGGAAACGTGGTAGGCGAAGACGACGCCGCCGTCGGGGTTGGTCAGGTCGCGCAGGGTGGCACGCAGACCGGTGCCATAGAAAATGTTGTCCCCGAGAATGAGGGCGCACTTGTCGCCTCCGATGAACTGCTGCCCGATGAGGAACGCCTGGGCAAGCCCCTTGGGCTCCGGTTGCTCGGCATAGGAAAAGGCGCAGCCCAGCTGGCTGCCATCGCCCAGCAGCCGCTGGAAGAGCGGCAAGTCGGCCGGGGTGGAAATGATGAGGATTTCCCGGATGCCCGCTTCCATCAACACGGAGAGCGGGTAGTAGATCATGGGCTTGTCGTAGACCGGCATGAGCTGCTTGGACACCGTGAGGGTGAGTGGGTGAAGCCGGGTGCCCGAACCGCCTGCGAGTATGATGCCCTTCATGCCGAGCTCCTACCGGTTGGCATATTGCCGCTGATAGTAGTCCCGGTAGGCGCCGGTCTTGATGGGGCGCCACCAGGCTTCATTCTCGCGATACCAGGCCACGGTGAGGGCCATGCCTTCTTCCCAGGGCATGGAGGGCCGCCAACCCAGCGCCCGCAGCTTGGACGCGTCGATGGCGTAGCGGCGGTCGTGGCCGATTCGATCGGCCACCGGAGTGATCAACTCGCGGCCGCACCCGGTCAACTCGATGATCTTATCCGTGAGCTCGATGTTCATGCGCTCGTTGCCGCCCGCGATGTTGTAGATTTCGCCGGGGGTGCCATGGCGCAGGGCGCAATCGACGCCCGAGCAGTGGTCATCGACGAAGAGCCAGTCGCGCACATTGCGGCCGTCGCCGTAGAGCGGCAGCGGCTGGCCGTCGAAGGCGTTGGTGACGAAGAGCGGCAACACCTTCTCGGGGTATTGGCGGGGGCCATAGGTGTTGGAGCCGCGTGTGATCACCACGGGAAAGCTGTAGGTTTCGAAATGGGCGCGGGCGAATAGCTCGCCGCTGGCCTTGCTGGCGGAATAGGGGTTGCGCGGGCCAAGGGGATCGGATTCCTTGAAGGCGCCGGACTCGATGCTGCCGTAGACCTCATCGGTGGAGACCTGCACAAAGCGCTTGACGCCGAGCTCGCGCGCGGCGTCGAGCAGGGTGCTCACCCCGTGGACATTCGTACGGATGAATTCCTCCGCGCCCAGCAGGCTCCGGTCCACGTGGCTCTCGGCGGCGAAATTGACCACGGCATCGCAGCCTTCCATCGCGCGCCGGACGTCGTCGCGATCCGCGATATCGCCCTGGACGAAGCGGTGGCGCTCCTCATCCACACCCTCAAGATTGGCGGGGTTGCCGGAATAGGTGAGCTTGTCCAGCGTGGTGACCCGCAGCTCCGGATACGTGCGTAGCGCGAAGCGCACGAAGGCGCTCCCAATGAAGCCCGCGCCCCCGGTGACAAGCAAGTGATTCATATCGGCCATGGTCTCCGCGCCTCTCCGGTGCATTACGCCATAATACCACCGAAGCGGCCCGGCGTTTCACGGGTGCGAAATCTGAGCTTGGGGCGTGCTTGTGGGTTCGACAACATCCCCCGGCATCCCCTCGGCACGCTCGGGTCTGCCACCCCCTTCCAAGGGGGACACCAAATCCGTGCGCTCTCCAAGTCCCCCTTGGAAGGGGGTAGTTCGCGGGGGCGTTCCCGCCGCGAACCGGGGGATGTTCTTGGCCCACCGCTGCCATCTCGCTCACTTCACACGATCACTGCAGTCGCCAAGCTAGGCAAAGCTGATCTGCCCGCCGGCGGGGGGCTGAAAGCCGAAGTGGCGGTAGGCCAGCTGGGTGGCCACGCGGCCCTGCTGGGTGCGCTTGAGGAAGCCGATCTGGATGAGGTAGGGCTCGTGGACTTCCTCGAGGGTCTGGCGCTCTTCGCCCACGGCCACGGCCAGCGAGGAAAGGCCCACCGGGCCGCCGCTGAATTTCTCGATGACGGTGGTCACGATGAGGCGGTCCATGTCGTCGAGCCCGAGGGCGTCGATGCGCAGCATGTTCATGGCGGCGTCGGCGATGGCTGCCGTGATGACGCCGTCGCCTTTCACCTGGGCGTAGTCGCGCACGCGCCGGAGCACGCGGTTGGCCACGCGGGCGGTGCCGCGCGAGCGCGCCGCAATCTCAAGCGCGCCGTCCTCCTCGATGTCGGCGTTGAGGATGCGCGCCGCCCGCATGACAATGACCTGAAGCTCCTCGGGGGAATAGAAGTCGAAGCGGCACACGTCGCCAAAGCGGGCGCGCAGCGGCGGGGTGAGCAGGCCCGCGCGGGTGGTTGCGCCGATCAGCGTGAAGGGCTTGAGGCCGATCTTCATGGAGCGCGCGGTGGGGCCGCGACCCAGCATGATGTCCACCTCGAAGTCTTCCATCGCGGAGTACAGCGTCTCCTCGACTGCATGGTTGAGGCGGTGTATCTCGTCGATGAAGAGGACGTCGAAGGACTCGAGGCTGGTGAGGATGGCGGAAAGATCGGCCTGGCGTTCGATGACGGGGCCGGAAGTCTGCTTGATGTCCACGCCCATTTCATTGGCGAGGATGCGCGCCAGCGTGGTCTTGCCGAGTCCCGGCGGACCACTCAGCAACAGGTGGTCCAGCGGCTCGTTGCGGCCCTTGGCCGCCGCGATGGCGATGCGCAGCTTCTCCTTGATGGGCTCCTGCCCGGGGAAGTCCGTCAGCCGCTGGGGGCGGATCTGGTCTTCGTAGATGCCGTCCTCGGGAGTCGAAGCCGACTGGATGATTTCGTCGTGCGCCACGAATCCCGCCCTCAGTTGCAGGGGTTGGGAAGTTGCAGGAAGGCATTGAAGATGCCTTGGGCGTCGGCGGGGTCCACGCCGTTGCCGGACTCGCAGAAATCACCACACTCCGGTTCGAGCGCGGCAATGGCCTCGGGGAACTGGAGAAAGGCCTCGAAGGCGAGTTGCGCATCGGCGGGGTCCACACTGCCGTCGCCGTTGGCGTCGCCGGGCGCGGTGGCGCAGGCCGCGCATTCAGCGGGAAGGGAATCAATTCCGCTGGCGACGCGCTCGTCGCCGTTGAGCACGCGGTAGCGCAGGGTGGCCGCGAGGTCGCGCTGGGGGAAGCAGTCGCCGCCCTCGGGCACGGTGAGGGTCAGGTTCACCACGATGGGAAAGCTGACAGGCAGGGCATTGCCGCCGCCTTCGGGCAGCCAGAAGAACTCGAGCGTGTTGCCCTCGGGAGGCAGCGCCACGCAGGTGGTGTTCGCAGGCGGATCCACGTAGGTCTGGTTGGCGCCTTGCACCTGGATGGTCGAGTTCACGCCGGGTGTCTGGTTGTCCGTTGCGCTCACGGCGCAGTTGCCGTCCACGTCGCGCTCGAGCTTCCATCCCGAGGGCAGGCCCAGCTCGACCCCGATGGCCGTCACGTCGCTGTCGGCCGCTGGGGAAGCGTCGGTCCGCGCGATGGTGAGTGTCGCGTCAAAAGGCACACCGGGCGTGGCGGTATCCGGCATTTCCACCGTGACGGCAAGGTTCACCTGCGCCCCGGCCGAAGCCGCAAGGCACCAAGCCACCATCCAACCCAAGGCGCTTCGCATGGCAAAATCTCCACCCCGGCGCGAACGATGCGCGCCGCCCGCAAGCCTACCAAAGCGAAGGCGGACTTCCCAACCGTGCGGACTCTGGACGCGGTGCGGACACAATGCGTATAGTGAGGGGCGCGCGAAAAGCGGTAGTGAAGACAGGAAGCGGCAACCTTGAGCCTGGACGCGAGTGGTGAAGCGGTGCGTACGGCGAGAGCCCCGGTGGCGGGCGGCCTTGCCGCCGCGCTTTTTGAGGAAACCCAGCTGTTTCCGAGTTTCCTTTATGTGCTGTTGTTCATCATCACCGCCGTTGAGTGCGTGGTTATTGGTTCGGTGTTGATGAAGGCCGGGGAAGAGGGGCCTTCCAGCGTCTTGACCATGGGCCTCGTGCTGGTGGTGCTCTGTCTGATCATCAACCTGCTGCTGCTGCGCACGCGCGTGGAAGGCCGCACGGTGTATGTGGCGCTCGGCTGGGTGCCCGTCTTGTGGCGGCGGATACCGCTGGATGAGGTGCTCGAGTCCCGCGCCGTGACCTATCATCCCATCCGGGATGCGGGTGGTTGGGGGATGCGCTTTGGGCGCTTTGAAGGCCAGCCCTGCCGCTTTTGGAATGCACGCGGGAACGAGGGCGTGCTGATTGTCACGCCGCAGCGGCGCTACATCATCGGGACCCAGCGGCCTGAGGATTTGCTGGCCGCCATCCGGACCGTAAGCGGGAATGGCCATGCGGCCCGGCCCAAGCCGGTGGTGTGAACCAGACCCCGCGAATGCGGAACTTACGGTAAAGGAGCACCGGGCATGCGGATAAGACTTTGTTTAGCTGCGACGCTCTTGCTGTTGGGCGCTTGCGCCCTGAGCGCGCGCGCAGAGACTCCGCCCAATTTGGTGGTGTTCTTTCTGGATGATTCTGGCTGGGCGGATTTTCATCCCTTTGGCGACCCGCCCTATCCCACGCCCAACATGGAGCGCATGGCGCGGGAGGGAACACGGTTCACGCAGTTCTACGTGCCGCAGGCGGTCTGCTCCGCGTCGCGCGCCTCACTGCTTACGGGGTGCTATCCCGGGCGCACGAAGATTACCGGGGCGCTTTCTCCCGATGCCCGGGGACTGGAGCGCGACATACCCACGCTGGCGGAGATCCTCAAGCCCAGGGGCTATGCCACGGGGCTCTTCGGCAAGTGGCACCTGGGCGATCAGCCGGACACGCGTCCGCGCGCGCGGGGATTTGACGAGACCTGCGGCATCATGTACTCGAACGACATGTGGGCGGGGCATCCAGAGAATCCGAAGCTGTGGGGCAAGAAGCCGCTCCAGTACTACGAGAACGACGACGTGGTAATCGCGTCCGTGACGGCGGAAGATCAGAAGACCTTCACGCAGCGCTTCACCCGTGCTGCCGTGAGCTTCATCGAACGCCACAAGGCGGAGCCTTTCTTTCTTTACGTGCCGCACCCGCAGCCGCACGTGCCCTTGTTTTGCAGCCCGGAGTTCGAGGGCAAATCCGGCGCGGGACTTTACGGCGACGTGATCATGGAACTGGACTGGTCGCTCGGACAGATTCTCGATGCGCTTGACGCGGCGGGGGTGACCGACAACACGCTGGTGCTGTTCACCTCGGATAATGGCCCGTGGCACGTGTACGGCAACCACGCGGGGAAAACGCCCTATCGTGAGGCGAAAGGCACCAGCTTCGACGGCGGCACGCGAAGCGCCTGCATTGCCCGTTGGCCCGGCAAGATTCCGGCGGACACGGTGAGCGAAGCAGTATGGTCCACGCTGGATTTGGCGCCCACCTTTGCGACCCTCGCCGGGGTATCGCTATCCGGCGACGACGTGGATGGCAAGGATGTGTGGCCGTTGGTGAGTGGCGCGCCCGGCGCAACGAATCCGCACGAGGCTTACTTCCTGTCCACGGGTCCAAAGCTCGAAGCCGTGGTGAGCGGTGACGGACGATGGAAGCTCCACCTGCCGCACAAGTACCGCGTGGTGGAGCATTACGGTAGCGACGGCAAATCGGGTAAGTACACGCAAGAGGGCATTGGCCTCAGCCTCTACGACCTCGATGCCGATCCCGTGGAATCCAGGAACGTCCTCGACGCGCACCCCGAGATTGCCGCGCGACTCAAGGCGCTCGCCGAGGAGCATCGGGCCACGTACTACAATAGACCCGAGTAGTCCGCAGGCGGGACGAATGCCCGGTTCTCACGGCGGGGCAATCTTGATGGTGAAGCTCATCTCATTGTTTATCCTCAACTGGGCCTCGTGGTCGTTGTCCCGGCGATAGCCCATCTGACGCTGGGCATGGCCGCGCAGGTCTTCCGGCAGCAGCTCAAGGAATCGGGTCTTGTCCTCTGGCAGCGTGCCACCGTGCAGGGCGGCATGCCGCCGCAGCGCCAGCATCCCGCGCTGGAGGATGTGCCAACGCAGGGAGGACATGGCATGGGGATAGCCCCACTGGTGACTCCAATAGGCCGCGCTCTCGACATGGGGTGCCGGCCAGCGCAACGCGGTGAGTGGCGCGAGGAAGGGGGCGGGCCGATGGGTGTACCAGTCCACGCGCTGCTGTTGTAACGCCCAGGCCTGCCGTTGCACCAGCCCTGCGGCAGCCAGCTGGTCCCAGCGCTGTATGCCCAGCGTCCGGTACCAGAAGCACCACGCGGGCGAGAGTGGCCATGCGAAGCTGTCTAGGTTGGGATACGCGCGCGCATCGGCCAGGTCTTGCGCCAGCCAGGCGGCCACCGGCGCCAGATTCGGCAGGCCCGGCAGATGCGCTTCAATGCGCGCCAGTTGCTCCGGCGTGAACCAGGCCTGCGACAGCACGTCGTTCAGTTCATGGAGGATCACTATCCCGAGAGCCCCGTCGGGTCGCGCCGGGTAGGGTTTCGCGGCGCAGGCTTCCGCCACGTGGAGCGCCGCCTCGATGGGACGCATCGCCGCTTCCGGGTCGGCATTCTGCGCCAAGGCCTGCGCCTGGGAGAGCAACCCGGTGACAGCGGTATGCAGACAGTCGAGCCCCTCTTCATCCTCCAGGGTCAGGCCCGGAGGCAGATTGTTGGGATCTTCCGCCGCATGCAGGATGCGGTTGGCCGCCTCGTTCAACATTGCCTCCGTCGCACGCAGTTGTCGCCGCGGCCACCACCATTCAGGCTGGTCGAAGGAACGGCTGAAACCGCTCCGGTCTTGTTCGGGCATGGCCTCGATGGCTTCCCGCAACCCGCCTCCAGCGGCGACGGCGTGCAGCAGCACCGCCATGTTCGCGGTGCGTTCGTTCCAGGGTGCGCGTGACAAGGCGGACTCCGCGCCGCTCAAGCCAACGTGGGCCGCACGAGCCAGCGCCGCGTGATGCCAGCTCAGCAAGAGCAGCGCCGCAGCCGCCGCCAGCCCGAGACGCCGCAGCGCCCGCGCCCATTCACGACGAAAGGCCAGCCCCGCGTCGAGCAGGCGCGGCCAATGCGTGCCGCTGCGCCGCAAATGAAACTCGAGCGGCGCCCCGGCGATCGCGATGACGGGCAGGGCGGCAAGGCCGGCCAGCGCCCAAAGCTCCTCCTGCCTCATGTACATGTCTGCAAGCGACGCGAGTGTGGTTAAGGGGATCAGGCACAGCAGCGGCAGCAACGCACCGGGACGCAGCAGGCCCGCGCGCAGACCAAGCAGTAGGTTCGCCAGCAGGATCATCGCGACGGTAATTCTTGCCGCATGGAAAGACAGCGTGTCGAATTCCATGAGGTGAAACTGCGAGAGGATGAATATCGCCAAGCCGCCGCCGGCGAGGACGAGGGCCGTGACCCGGTTGAAGAGCAATCCTGCGCACCAGGCCACCAGCGGGATCACCAAGACGATGAGTATTTCATTATGCGCGTCCAGTAGTACATGCCAAATATTATAATATGGATATATTGCTTCTAGCTGCATGTCGACTCCGTAAGCGGGACGAAGGAGCAGCAGCAAAGGCCAGAGCAATGCCGCAACCAGCACGGGAGCAAGCAGCGCCTTGGCGACGCTTCGGGCCTGCATGCCCATGCGCGCGCGGGCGATGAGCGCAGGATGCACAGGGCGCGTCACCAGAAAACGCCCTTCGGGCCGGCGGTAGAGCAGATGGTCGAGCGCGGCAAGGATCAGCGCGAGGCCGACTGCAATCGCGGGTAGAAAGCGAATGGCATCAAGAAAGTTCGTGGCGAACAAATGCGAGAGGTGGTCGTGCTCCAAATAATTGGCAACCTGCACGCCAAAGAGGCCGAGGGCGACGATGGCAGTGGCCGTGGGCAGGGCCCCGCCAAAGCGACGCGTCTCATACCAGCGCTGTGCTTCGAGGGGAGTGTTGAACGCAGGGAGCTCACGCACGCGGGCATAGCGGCCGCGCGAACGCGCCATCCCCAGCGCCATGCGGCCCCGGGCCTGCCGGCGCAGCAGGTGCGACAGCGCCACCCCGCCCAGCCCCAAGAGCAAAGCCGGTGGCGTGAGCATCCAGAGCAAGCCGCCGTGCCATTCCGCAATGCGCCCCGCCACGAACATCACCGCCGCGAGCACGGCGAAGAGGGCCAGGGCGGCGGCGCGCTCGCCCCACACGCCCGCCACGGAAACGGCGCCATATAGCAGCATGAACGCGCAGAGAAAGCCCGCCGTGCCGAGGGAGGGAAGCCCGGCCAACTGGTCAGGCGGAAAGAACCACACGTGGATGCTGAGCGCGGTGTATACGGCCGCGCCGCCCAGCAACGCGCGCAGTGGCAGGGCGCTGAGCGTCAGCGCCCGGCGCGGCACCGGCAGCCGCAACAGGCGCGGGCCGGGGCTCAGCCGCACTTCGAGGCGGCGGTCGGGATGGCAGAGCAGCACCAGCGACAGGAGCACGACGAGCCCGCCCGCATACCACCCGGCGAGGTCGGTGAATTCATCGTCGCGCATGCCGAGGGCGAGGCGGCACCATGCGTGCAGGCCGAGGTCGGCCAGTCCCATCGCCAGGGGCAGCAACAGCGACGGGCGCGCCATGCGCCATTGTTCCCACAGCAGTGCAGCGAGGGGGCCGCCGAGGGGCTTGATGTCGCGCGAGCGCATGGCTATTCCTCCCGGCCGCGCAGGCCGCGGCCCATGCCCACGCGCGCCACGAAGATGTCTTCAAGCGACACCGCGCCGCGCTCAATCACCCGCGCGCCCATTGCGGCGAGTTCGGCCTCGGCGGCGCCGGGGTCGCCCGCGCCGAGGAGCGTCCATTCGTGGGGACCGCCTTCGGCCGAGAGGATGCCCGCGGCCTTGGGCGCGCCGGGCCGGGCCTCGGCGAACTGCGCCACCATGCGGAAGTGTTGCCCGCGCACCGCGTCGAGCGGGCCGTCGAGCACGAGCTTTCCCTGGTGCACCAGCGCCACGGTGTCGGCGAGGCGCTCGACTTCATCGAGGAAATGCGAGGAGAAGAGCACGGTGCGGCCCTCGTCGGCCACGGTGCGCACGATGGCGCCGAGGATGTCGCGCCGCACCACGGGGTCGAGCCCGGAGGAGGGTTCGTCGAGAATGAGCAGTTCGGGCTTGTAGGCCAGGGCGATCAAGAGCCCGGCCTGTGCCCGCTGCCCGCGCGACAGCGTGCCCACCTTGGCGTTCAAATCGAGCCCGAAGAGATCGAGGTATTCGTCGGCAAGGTCGTCGTCCCAGCCGGGATAGAAGGACCGCGTGTAGCGGATCACTTCCCAGAGTTTCATCCAGTCCGGCAGGTCGCGGTCTTCGCTCAGGTATCCAATGCGTGAAAGCACACCCGGCGGGTCGGCTACCGGGTCGCGCCCGAATACGCGCACGCTACCCGCCGTGGGCACGATCAGTCCCAGCAGGTGCTTGATGAGCGTGGTTTTGCCCGCGCCGTTCTCCCCCACCAGCCCAAACACGCAGCCGCGCGGGATGCTCAGGCTCACGCCGTTCAGCGCGTGGTGCCGGCCAAAGCGGCGGGTCAGGTTCTGCACGCTGACGACGGTGTCCGTTGCGATGATGCTCATGACCGGTCTCCCTTCCCTTCGCGGCGCAGGGCTTCCGCGCGCGTGTCCAGCAGCTCGCGCACTTCGTCGTGCGTGAAGTTGAGTTGATGGGCCTTGGCCAGCAGGCCGTCCACCTGCTCGGTGAGCAGGCGCAGGCGTTCGCGCCGCGCCAGCGGCGACACGCCCTCGGCCACCACGGTGCCCGCCCCCACGCGCGACGCCACCACCCCCGCCGCCTCGAGATCGCGGTAGGCCCGCGCCACGGTGTTGGGGTTCACCAGCAATTCCTCCGCGAGCGCGCGGATGGGCGGCATGGCGTCGCCGGGCTTCAGCCGCCCCGACGCCACCAGGAATTCCACCTGCGCCACGATCTGCGCGTAGATGGGCGTGCCCGATTTCGGATCCACTTTGAGTTTCATGGCCCAGCCTCGAAGAATGTATTAACAATTTAATACAATCTGGCGCGCCTGTCAAGGGGGGTCTTTTCACAAAGGGATGTGAAAGCGGCGATGGATTAGAGCGCGTCGCCGGCAGCGACGGCGGAGGCCCAGGCCCATTGGAAGTTGTAGCCGCCGAGCCAGCCGGTCACGTCGACCACTTCGCCGATGAAGAAAAGCCCGGGCGCATGGCGCGCTTCCATGGTCTTGGGGGACAGGGCGCGGGTGTCTACGCCGCCCCGGGTAACCTCGGCCTTGGCGTAGCCTTCGGTCCCGGCGATGGGAATGCGCCAGCCCTGCCAGTGCCGGGCCATGTCGCGCAGCGCGGCGTCGGGGGTTTCGCCAAGCGGGCGCGACCAGGCATGCGCTTCGCAGAGGCGCTGGGCCAGCCGTGCGGGCACCTTGGCGGAAAGCAGCGACGCGGGCGCGGAGCGGGGATGGCGACGCTTCTCGGCAATGAGCTGCTCCGCGAAGCCGTGTTCCGAGAAGAGGTTAAGCGAGAGGTCGTCCCCTGGGTTCCAATAGGAGGACACTTGGAGAATGGCGGGGCCGCTGAGACCGCGATGGGTGATGAGGACGTTCTCGTCGAAGGAGATGCCGCCGCAGGTGGCGCGCGCCGGGAAGGCAATGCCGGACAGATCGGCGTAGGCGGCGAGGTCTTGCGGGGCCAGGGTGAGCGGCACCAGCGCGGGGGCGCAGGGCAGCACCGGCACGTCGAAGGTGCGGGCGATGCGGTAGCCGAGGTCGCTCGCGCCGAGCTTGGGGATGGACAGCCCGCCCGTGGCCACCACCACCGCGCTTGCGCGGAGCGTGCCCTGGGCTGTTTCGACAAGGTAGTCGTCCACGCGGCTGACGCCCCGCACGGCACAGCCCACGCGAATCTCCACGCCCGCCTCGCGGCAGTCGCCCAGCAACGCGTCGATGAGGGCCTGCGCGGATCCGTCGCAGAAAAGCTGGCCCAGCTTTTTCTCGTGATAGGCGATACCATGGCTTTCGACATACGCGACGAAATCGCGCGGGGTATAGCGCGCGAGCGCGGAATGGCAGAAGCGCGGGTTGCTGGAGAGGTAGCGCTTCGGGTCGGCGTGCAGGTTGGTGAAATTGCAGCGGCCTCCCCCGGAGATGCGTATCTTGCGGCCCACGGCGTCGTTGTGTTCGAGCAGCAGCACGCGCCTTCCCCGGCGCGCCGCCGTGAGGGCGCACATCAGCCCGGCCGCGCCGCCGCCGAGGATGATCGCGTCGTGGGGTGGGGTGGTTGGGTGCATGGGAAACAGGGGCGCGCTGCTGGCGGGACTATTGCGCGGGGTTCGTCAGGGCGGCGCGGCATTCACGGGGAAAATCCGTGATGATGGCGTTCACGCCCATGGTGGCGAAGTGGCGCATGTCCGCGGGTTCGTTCACCGTGTAGACGGCCACGGTCTTGCCCGCTTCCTGCAGGCGCGCGAGGCGTTCCGGGGTGAGGCTGCCCTTGGAGACATTGACGCCCTCGACCCCGATGAGCAGCCCAAAGGCGGCCACGAGATCGAAGTGGGCGGGGTTTTCCTTGTCGTCCGACAGGAGCAGTTCCGTGCGGATATCCGGCGCTTCCACGCGCGCGATGAAGCATTGCAGCGGCGAGAAGGACT
Organism: Candidatus Hydrogenedentota bacterium; assembly: GCA_046047315.1. Classification (GTDB taxonomy): domain Bacteria; phylum Hydrogenedentota; class Hydrogenedentia; order Hydrogenedentales; family JAEUWI01; genus WGMK01. The sequence continues at coordinate 26,184 of JBJOID010000276.1, forward strand.
GGATGACCACGCGTCGCTCCATCCGCTTGGCGCGAATGTCCGCGATGCACGCGCGGGTGAGTTCCATCGAGCGCGTGTCGAAGGTGGCGGCAAGGGCGAGCAGTTCGTCGCGCAGGGTGTCGGTGAGCGTGGTCTCGCCCACGGAAGCCTGGACCAGCGCGGCCGACGCCGCGCCATCGCCCGCCTGCGACTTGATCTCCACGTAGACCCCGCAGTCCTCGGTGGCCACATCCAGCGACTGCGCCAACGTGGGAATGCGCTCGGCGGAGAAGTCCGCGCTGAACCAGCTCCCCACGTCATGCTGCTGCGCCTCGGCCAGGGTCAGGTCCGCGATGTTCACCTTCAGCCCCGCCGTCTTCTCCAGGTCCGCGTCGTGCAATATTGCCACCTGGCCGTCCTTCGTCAGGTGGCAGTCCAGCTCGAAGAAATCCGCGCCCGACTCCGTGGCCAGCCGGAAGGCCGCCAGCGTGTTTTCCGGCGCATGCCCGCTCGCCCCCCGGTGCGCGATGATGGTCGGGACCGTGGCCGGAAGCGGCGAAGGCGATTGCGTGGCGCAACCGTGGAAGATGGCAGCAAGGACAAGGGGTATCAAGAATCGCATGGCGAAAGCTCCGAATCGGGGTGCCCTCATCCTACCATTGAAGGATGCCGCGACACGCACCTCCGGCATCCTGCCGGAGGTCCCAATCTTGTTACACCGCTCCTGCGGTGTAACAAGGAAATCTGACGCTCTGTGAAAATTAAGGAGCCCAATCGAACCAGTCGAAGATGCTCGATAGGTCGAT
>JBJOID010000277.1:0-4163 GCA_046047315.1 Candidatus Hydrogenedentota bacterium
GGTAGCCAACCGAGCGACTTGTAGTTCGCGCCATGGAGGATCTGCAGCGTGGCGCCCCAGCCACGCAGCAGCATGTCCGCCGGGAAGGTGCGGATATTCTCCCGGACGTACATGGCCTTGAAGGACTCCGAGGGATAGACATAGCTGTCCGCGTAGGCCGGGTCGTCACCCAGCAGCTTGCGGCGCGCAAAGTCGCCCGCGATGCCCGAGGCGAAAAGGTCGTGCTTCACGGGCACGCGCTCATAGGAAGCCCGGTTCAGTCCCATTTGATCGTCGCCCACCGTGGACAACCCCATCACGATGTCGTGGGCGGCCAGGCTCCCGCGATCGCGGAAGGTGCTCACGATGGGCAGCGACGTGATCAGCATCGACAAGAGCAGCACGGCGACTCCCGCGAGGCGAATACGCCAGGCAATGCCCGGCGCTTCCAGGCGCGCCAGCAGGGTCACCATCAGGGCGGGCGGAATCGCAATCAACAAGTCGCGCCGGAACCCCAGCCCAACGCCAATCACGACCCCCGCAAGCAAGGCGGCAAGCAGGTATTGGCGGAGCGGGCGGCGCTCGAAAAAGAGATAACAGCATAGGCCGAACAGCGCGATAAGAAAGGGCGCCTTGCTGAAGTCGCGAATGTTGAAGACATTCTCCACCACGGCCGGGGCCGCTGCGAAGAGCGCGGCGCCCGCAAACGCAAGGAAACGGTTCGTGCCCAGCCGGAACATCGCGTAAACCATCAGCGTGGCGGCGGCATAGAGCCCTATGGCGAGAATCTTGGCCGAGACCCACGACACACCGAAGACGCGCCATACGATTCCCATCGCGTAGATCAGGTAGCGGTGGTAGCGCTCATAGGTGTCCCAGTTGGTGCGGCTGTAGGTTTCGGGAAGGGGCCCCGGATTCCAAGCGGCGTCTCCCTCCACGGGATACATGAACTCCCGCATCCCGGGGATTTCATCCACAGGGGGCCGGATGAAGCCCTCGCCCACGGCGAACATGGCGGAGGGGATGTAGAGTTCATTCGTCAGCGTGAAGGCCGGGCCGCGCCAATCCTTGAGCGTTGGCAATCCGATCCAGCAGGTCAGCAAGAGCAGCGCCAAGGGGGGGAGCAACACGGGAACCCAGCGCTTCGCTGTCTGCTGCCATCCCCTCATCATGACTCCCATCGCGCCCCTGCGCACAAAACCAGCGGCAGCGCCCTACTTCGGCACCGCCCGCAGGTGCGCGATCAAGTCGCTCACGCTCTGGTAGCGTTCGTCCGCCTTCTTCGCGATGCACTTCATGATCACCTGATCCAGCTCCTGCGGGACATTGTGCACCACGCTGCTTGGCGGCGGCGGCATCTCCTGCACCTGCCTGCGCAGCACGTCGCCATCCGCGAAGACGGTCCGCCCCGTGAGGCATTCATAAAGCACCAGCCCGAGTGCATAGATGTCGGTGCGGTGGTCGGTCTTCTCACCCTTGGCCTGTTCGGGCGACATGTAGCACGGCGTGCCCATCACGATGCGCGAAGCCGTCAGTCGCATGTCGTCGCCGCGTGCCAGGCCAAAGTCCATCAACTTCACCAGGCCGCCCTTGGCGATCAGAATATTGTCCGGTTTGATGTCGCGGTGGATGATGCCCGACTCATGCACCGCTTCGAGCGCCGAGGCCGCCTGAATGACGATGCTCACGGCCTCGCGCACTTCCAGCTTGCCCTTCGACGTCAGGTACTTGTGGAGGTTCGGCCCCTCCACGTACTCCATCGCGATGTACGCCTTGCCCTCGTCCGACCCGATATCATAGATGGCGACCACGTTGGGGTGCTGCACCTTGGCGGCGGCGCGCGCCTCGCGCACGAAACGCAGCTTGTATTCGTCGTTTCCGTCCACCAGCGACCCGAGGAACTTCAACGCGACCGGCCGGTCCAGCGATTTGTCCACCGCCTTGTACACGACGCCCATGCCGCCGCGGCCCAGCTCGCGCTCCAGCTGGAAGCGTTCCCCGAGCGACTTCTCCACCATGCTCATCACCGCGCCGCCCTGCTGTGTCTGGGCGCCGCTGCCGATGCCCGCCGCGCTCAGCGCCTGAGGTCCCATCGAGATGCGCGAATCAATGTTCGAAAGCCGCCGTGAAATATCCCGGTATTCCATGTTGACCGAGCGAATCTTCAGCAGCACGTCCTTCGATTCGGTCAACTTTCCCACTTGTTCGTAGGCCAGCGCCAGCATCCAGTAATAGTCGATGTTGTCATTGGTCACCTTCTCACCCGTCAGGTAATTCTCCAGCGTGGCGATACAGTGATCGTAGTCCTTGCTCTGGTAGAAGGCGCGGCCCAACAGCGCGCGTGAAAGGCCGAATCGCGGGTGATCCTCGGTCACCCGTTGAAGGCAGCGGATGGCGTTGGGCCAGTCCCGCAGGTGCACCCGCGCAAAGCCCGCGCCGTACATCTCGCCGCCCTTTTCATAGCAGTCCGCCGCGCGTGCAGGCTCGTTTACTTTCGACCAGCAATCCGCCGCGCACGTCCAGATTTGCGCGCCTTCATAGGCCATCGCCGCTTCCTTGAAGCGCCCCTTGCTTTCGTAGAAGCGCCCGCCGATTTCGGCGGCGTCCTTGGCGCGCCCGGCCTGCTGCATACACTTGGCCGCCTCTTCCAGTCGCCCCATCTTCAGGTAAATCTCGCCCGCACGGCCCGCGTCGCCATTCTCGCTGAAGAGCTTCAGCGCGAACTCCACCTTGCCACCCTTCTCGAAGCGGTCCGCCACCAGCAACAACAATTGCTGCATGTCCTTCTTGCCTACCTTCGACTGCACCTTGGGCTCGTTCAACACGGTGTAACAGCGCTCTGCCGCCGCGACCACCTGCGCGGGGTCGCCCGAGGCGGCGCCGAAAAAGCGCTTGAAGTTCTCCACCGCCTCGTCCACCTTCCCGGCGCGGGCATAGTTCTCCGCTGCACGAGCCACGTCGCCGCCCTGTTCATAGGCTTTCGCAGCCTGAAGATACTTGCCCTTCTGTGCGAAGAACTCGCCCGCCTGTGCGAAGGAGCCGTGCTTCTGGAGCATCTTTGCGGCATACACGGTGTACCCGGCCTTGGCCCAGGCCATGGCCGACTTGTTCATGTCACCGGCCTTTTTGTACCACTTGGCCGCATCCTTGAATTTACCAATAGAGGCGTAGCGCGCCGCCATGCCCGCATAGTCGCGGTTCTTTTTCATCATTGCGATGGCGCGCTCGACTTCCTGGATCTGCGCCTTCGACACGCTGCCCGCCGCGCTCCCTGCCGGCAGGTCGTCGCCATACACCTGCTTCTTTCCCTGGAACGAGGTTTCCATCTCACGCATCTCGCGGCGGCGGCGGATGTCGCGGAAGCGGGTGGCGATCTCCGTGAAGACAAACCAGCCAATAAACAGCGCCAGCAGGATGACGCCAATCTTGGTGCCGAGCACCATCCAATCGGCCGAAAGATCAAGCCCGAGCGTAGACTGCAAGAGCTGGCGCGGGTAGTCCATCACGCCATTCCAGAACCAGTTCCACATTGGTGGCAACCCTCCCCATGGCGGCAGGAAGCCGCGCCCCGTCAGGGTAGGTCAAGGAGTCGGGGCTTTTCAAATGATTCGCACTAAAAGGCTTGCGCGGCGGCCTTTCCAGCGGTAGACTCGGCGCCTTGTTTCCGGGGTCAGGAGATCACCGCCGTGAGCCGCGTCAGCAGGGTTGAAGACGAGAATGCCAGCGAAGCGGCGCGCGTGGAAATCGCGCGTCAAATCGAAAAAAACGGGCGCATCACCAACATGAAACGCACGTTGCTGCACGCGCTGCCCGCTTACCATGCCTACATGGAATGGTACACGCTGCGCGACCAGCTGGAACCCGTGATTGGCAGCCGCTCCATCATCATTTATTCGCACGCCATTTCCAACCAGACCGACTGCCTCATCTGCTCGACCTTCTTTCGTCGCTACCTTATCGACGCGGGCGAGGATCCCGCGAACCTGACCCTCAACGACACCGAGTCTCTGCTGGTGGAATACGGCCAGCAGCTGGCCCGCAACGCCCACGAGGTTTCCGATGAGCTCTTCGCCCGGCTTCGCGCGCGTTTTAGCGAGACGGAGGTCGTGCTGCTCACCGCCTTCGCCGGACTGATGATAGCCACCAACCTGCTGAATAACGCCCTGCGCATCCCGCTGGACGAC
>JBJOID010000278.1:0-5020 GCA_046047315.1 Candidatus Hydrogenedentota bacterium
TCGTCATTACGCCATCACACTTCGGGCCGCGCTACGCCGAGATCTTCGGCGAGGAAAACGTGGACGTCGAAATCGCGGGGCGCATGTTCGGCTTCATCGGTTTTCCCAACAAGCCGGTCGAGATCAAGTCCGACCAGTTCGAGCTGACCAAACTGGACGAGAACCTCGAAGACGCGGTGAACCACACGCTTGACGAGATGGCGCGGCGGGAAGACATCAGCACGGGCGTGGTGGTGACGCCGGACAGCCGCTACTACCCGGTGTCCGTCGAACGGTTCATCGCGAGCATCATCGACGACGAGTTTCGCGCCCCCTGAAGGAACTAGTCGCGCGAGGCGGCGCGCGGCATGTTATCATCGCTGCGATAGGGGAATGCCAATCAAGGGAGCATGCCATGAAATCCGCCTATGAACGCGCGATGGAAAAGATGCAGGCAGCCAGCGGGCCGCTGCGGGAATTGACGGACGAGCAGCGCGCGGCCATCAACGACCTTGACGCCAAGTGCGACGCGCAGTTGGCGCAGGTAAACCTCGAGTACGACGAGAAGTTCTCACAAGCGCAGACCGCTGCGGAACTGCAAACCCTGCGCGCAGAGCGCGGCCTCGCCATCAAGGCCATCGAAGACAAGCGCGAGCGCGAGAAGAACGCCCTCTGGGAACAGGGCTGACCCGGCTCCGCCCGGCTAAAGGCCCACTGCATGGCCCCGCCCCCGAAGCCCCGCCGCCGCTGGAAATGGGCGCGGCGTGTGGGCGCGGTGTTGCTCATCATCGTTGCGGCGCTCTTTGCGCTGGACGCGTGGTTGAAGTCGTGGCCAATCAAGGTGATGGCGCCGTGTGATGCAGAGATGACGGTGATGTATGCCCCGGGATTTTGGGGGCAGTGGCAACAACTTAGGGGTGTCCGGGTCGAATATCCGGAGCGTGAAGTGATTCAAACGGAATTCATGGATACAGCCTTGCCTGCATCCGGAGCTTTCTTAGCCAATGACGCGGTCATGAGTTCCGATGTCACCGTGGATTCTATCGCGTACTTTGGCGGGATGAACGCAATGCGCGCATTCGACGCGACTGCCTTCGGAATGGGATATGGCTTCTGGCTCCAGACAATTCCCGGCGCAATCGGCAGGCATTACGTGCTGGCACGAAGGGGAGACTGGGTGGGGCTGTATTTTTCTCCCGGCCTCTTGGGCTGGGCGATGATGCCGTGGCCGCTCTTCTCGGCTTTGATGTACGGCGAACACGCCGACCTGAGCGATGAATTCCTGCTCCAGCACGATGGAGGCTTTTCGCTGTCCAGCCGTTTCGAGTCGCCCCCGCTCGTGGAATGGAGGCGTGCGGAGGAAGGGCAGGGACATACCGGCGGCAGCGTGATCAGCATACTGGATGCCACGGGCCGGACCACCGTTCTCGTGGAACACGACTACGCGTTGAAGGCTTTACGCTCGCTATGGGTTCGCATACCAGATGCCCTTGCGGCGACAGAAGGAACCAGCGTTTCCGTCTCACCGGCGCAGGACGGCGTGGTATTCCATCTGGACAGTGCCAGCCCTGAATTGGGTCGGGCTATCTTGGATTCACTAACACTGATCACATCTCGATTCGATAGCCGTTCCTGTTATCGGCCGCTGCGGTTCCTCGCTCGGTATCCAGGTCTGGAATCCTTGTCCGGGGAAGCAAAGGCTTTCCGCGCCACGATGGCGTTCCCGAAAGCCACGGCTGTGTCGCATGGCATGACCGTGGAACTGTCGGGCCTTACGGTGGCTATCATCACGCGTCAACTGGAAACTTCTGGGCTGCTCAATCGCTCCGTGCCCAGGGAGTTTGGCGGAATGCCGGGCCTTGCGCTTCCTCCATCATTCCTGCTGAAAGAGCCGGTGATGGGATGGGGCGATGGGCGTGTGCTGCTCGCTTCCTCATCCCTCGCCATGGAAGATACGGCGAAAAAGGCTGGGAGCACGGCACGTGAAGCTGTTGCCGTACTTCAAGTTGCGGCGTTGCCGCTGTATTACCTGGAGTCCGCCGGGCGACTGCCGAGCCGACTGGAATGGCTGGAGAATCCTCCATCGGAATTATTTCAACGGCAGGAACTGGTGGGGCACGTGCGGCAAATTGCCCGTCAGGAACTGGCGGGAAACTGGATTACATTTCATGCCGTGGATGAGGAACGGACCGAGCCGCCCGCGATGTATCACCCCGTGGCTCCCTGCAATAAAGATGAAGTGGGCGTCGTGGCATCACATCCCGCCGCCTCAATCTGGCCGATTGAGGCATGGCAAACCGTGCATGCCCTGCTGACAGCAGGCAAATCCTACGAGGCTATGAAGGCCTTTACGGAGACCCAGATACAACGTGACGATATCTTTGGACGGGACGAGCCGGGCGGCATTCATTATCCTGCAACGTCAGAATGGGCAGGCGACTCCTTTCGCTCTGAATCTCCTCTCGTCACACAGACGGCGTGGAGCATATTGACGACATCGGAGCTTTACGCGGGGTTCGATGTGGCGGAGACGAGGGCGTTTCGAGAAGAGCAGTGGCAAGCCATAGAGGACTGGTCGAACTTTTTGGTGCGGTGGAAGCGGGGGCCGGATGCGGCGCCGTTGAGTTGCATCGAGGAGTCGGCGGGCCCGGACGATGTGTATCCGCTGCTGGTGGTGTATCTGGGGCTGCGGGCGGGGGCGGACTGGTTTTATCCGGACGGCTCGGGCATGCCGGAAGCCTGGCAGTTGCGACTGGATGATCTGCGGACGGAATTGCTGGCGAGCCTGTTGCAGCCGGGGCAGTGCCTTACCTGTCCGGACTTGTTAATGCCGATAGCGGAATCACGGGGGCAACTTTCCCCCGCCGCGCTCGATGCCCTCCACCGCCTGCCCGCCTGCCCGCCGCCCGAACGGGAAGACTACGGCGTGCTTCCCCGCTGCGCCCCTTAGAAGCGGAACCCGGAAGCGGCCTGTTGCTCGATGGAGGCGAAGGCCCTGCGGGTTTCCTCCGCGCCGAGGCGCTGGACAAGGTAGGCCTCCAGCTCGCTCCATTCGAAGCGCATGACGGAAATTGCACCCAGGGCCTGGGCGGTGGCGCTCCACCGGCGGCCGGGCTCCAGTTCGGTGGCGGCGCCAAGCAAGGCAGGAGCGGCCACGTCGCCGAAGGGTTCGCCCGCCCGCAGCATGGCCACGGCGCCATCCAGCAGCACGTAGCCCTGCCCGTTCTGGGGCGCGTGCTGTTCGAAGAGCTTCTCGCCGGCGATCAGGCGCATCTCCTGGGCAATCCAAACCAGGGTGAGGCAGAGCCGCAGTCGCGCGGTTTCCTCGAGCGCGGCAAACGCGGGCACATGAAATATCGCCTCGTGGTGAAAGCGCTGCCAGACCAGTTGCTCCATCGCTTCCATGAGGGCGGCCTGTTCCTCCTTGTCGAGCGAAGAAAGGCAGGCAGTCTGAAAATCGAACCACTGGAACTTGAGGAGGGCGCAGGGGCTGGCCGCGCTGACGGTGGCGGTGCGCTGCGCGCGGGGATTGAACTGGTGCATCTCTCCCAGCAGGGCGGGAGCGCCAAGTACAAGTGATGGCTGCCCCTCTTGCTCGACGCGCATGCTCCCTGAAAGTAGCACGAAGCCCGCGCCGCCGCCGACATCACCCTCATGGATCAAGACATCATCCACGCCAAGCGACACCGGCTTTCCCACGGAGAGGAGCAAATCGGCCACCTTGGCGCGGTGTGCGGGTGACAGGGGCTCAAAGGCGCCAAGCGAAAGGATGGTTTCGTGGATGGAAGCGGAATCCATAGGGCAACCCTCCGGGCCACGCGGAGCGCGGCCTGACTTCAGCATAGCACGGAAAGCCTTGGGCCGCGGGGAAAAATTGGGGCGGTGATTGCCCCACGTGTCCCACCGGTACACCAACAATTGCGCGGGCGGAATTATGCGTAGAGCGCACGGCGCACGGCCTCGTTGAGCTCGGCGGAGGTGAAGGGCTTTGGCAGCAGGTAGGTGCCTTCCAATTGGGGGGAGACAATGGCGGGGGAAATATCGCTGCTGCCCGACATGAAAATGAACCGGCGCTTGCCATGGCGGGCCAGGGTCTCCGTGTATAGCCCCTCTCCCCCGAGGTGCGGCATGTTCAGGTCGGTCAGCACGAGGCGGATGTGCTCGCCCTCGCGCGCGAGTATCTCTAGCGCCTCCAACCCGTCGGCGGCGCAGATCACCTCGTGGCCCGCCGCGCGCAGTTGCCGCTCCGCCAGCCGCCGCAGGGCATCGTTGTCTTCCACCAGCAGCAGCTTCGTCGCAGCTGCACGAGTGGCCTCCGGCGCGGAAGTTGCGGGCGTGGCCGGGGTGCTCTTGCGCGACGCGGCGATGACCTCGGGTGTCGGGGCCGCGTCTGAGGTGCCCGCCAGCACCTGCCGCAGCGTGTTGAGCAGGGCCTCCGCCGTGTAGGGCTTGGGCACAAAGAACTCGACCCCCGCGCCCAGCGCCTTCGCCACGTCTCCATTGGCCGCCAGCCCGCTCGAACCGATAATGCGGGCCTGGGGATCCATGGACTTGATGGCGACAATCATGGCGGGCCCGTCCATCACGGGCATGCTAATGTCCGTCAAAACCACTTCGATTTCGTCGCGATGCTGGAAATAGAGCGACACGCCCTCCGCGCCGTTGCAGGCGGTCATCACGCGGTAGCCAAAACGTTCGAGCGCGCGGCGGGTTATCTCGCGCACATTCTCCTCGTCGTCCACCAACAACACCAACTCGTTCTGGCCCCGTGGCAGACCGGTCTGTGCGACGGCAGTCTCTTCCATGGCCGCCGCGCCAATCACGGCGGGCAGGTATATCTTGAACTTGCTGCCCTTACCCACCTCGCTGTAGACGTTGATGAAGCCGCCGTGGTTCTTGACGATGGTGAACGTGGTGGAAAGGCCCAGCCCCGTGCCCTTGCCCACCTCCTTGGTGGTGAAGAAGGGCTCGAAGATTTTGTCCTGCACGGCGCGCGTCATGCCCGAGCCCGTGTCCGCCACGCGAATCATCACGTAGGGTC
>JBJOID010000279.1:0-4635 GCA_046047315.1 Candidatus Hydrogenedentota bacterium
GCGAGACGTGCAAATAGGGCAGTCCAGCAAGACGGTCGATGCGCGGACGCTCTCCGATAATCAACACCGCGCCCGCAGCCGCCGCCTGCGCGGCGTGGTCATGACCGTCGGAACGCGTGCCGGAGACGGCCACGAAGAGGCTGCCCGGACTAACCCGGCGGGAATCCTCGGTGGCATGCCGTGCTGCGGCCAGCGCCGCCAGCGTCTCTTCATCGGGTGTTGATGCGAGCAAGCCCGCGGCTTGTAACGTGTCGAGCAGATTCAACCGCGTTCTCCGGATACTTCTTGCGCGCGGGCTGCCGTGTCCACGGGCTCCTCGACTTGCTGCGGCGTCGGCGCAGCTTCCGGCGCTGGCTCTTCCGCAGTGGCCTCGGGCGCCTCGGCAGGCACACTCACCTTGCGAGAAAACTGCAGCGAACACATCAGAACTTCGTATATCGGGGTGCCCGCAGGCGGGTATTGGCTGGTCACCCAACCGGACCCTTTCACATCCCAGGGAATGCCAAGGTTGCGCAACTCTTCGGCGGCCTGTTGCTTGTTCATGCCGGTAAAATCCGGCAAACGCTTCAGCGGTTCCCCGGACGTCATGGTGAAAACCGGCGCCACCAGCGCCAGTCCGTCCAGCGGTTCGAGCAGGTTTTCGAGGGAATCTTCGAGCAGTTCCTGCTCCTCGGTGTCAAGGCGCGCAACCACCGTGTCGGCATCCTCCACCGGGCGCTTCTTCGGGGCCTCAGGCTCTTCCTTGTCCTCGCCCGGCTTGGGCATGTTTTCGATCCGGTCCGGCGGCACATTGAGCCTTACCAACGCCTCGCGCACCACTTCCTTGAAGACAGGCCCGCAGACGTAGCCGCCGTAGTGCAAGCGAATCATCGGTTCCTGAATCACGATGACGCATACCACGGCGGGGTTGTCCGCCGGTGCGAAGCCCGCGAACACCGTGGTGAAGCGGTCCGGATCGTAGCCTTTGCCGTTCTTGCGCGCCATCTGCGCGGTACCCGTCTTGCCTGCAACGGTGTACTCGTCAATGTCGGCCTTCTTGCCGGTGCCCGCGTCCACTACGTTCTTGCACAGGTCGCGCATGGTGGCCGCCGTCTGCTCGGAAATGACCCGCTGACGTTCGCCCCGGGGATACTGATAGGTGATCTCTCCCGTGCGGCTGACGGCGCGCTCGACGTAGTACGGCTCGACCGCATAGCCGCCATTCGCAATCACGCTGAACGACTTTGCCAACTGGTTCAGGGTCACGGCGATTTCCTGCCCCATCGGCAGCGAGCCCATCGAGAGGCGGTTCCATCTTTCTCGTGGACGATAGATGCCGGAGCTTTCGAGCGAGCGCGGGCCGCCGTCCGTCATCAGACTGAAATCACGGCTGGTGGTGCTGCCAAAGCCGAAGCGGCGAATCCATTGATCCAGTCGCTCGGGCCCGAGTTGTGCCGCCAGCTTGATCACCGCCACGTTGCTGGACTGCTCGAAGCAAACCCGGAAGGGCTCGACCCCAAGGGCATGGAAATCCTTGATGCGGTGGCCATACGGATTGAAGCCGCCGTTCTCGCAGTCGATCATCGTGTCGGGCGTGACGATGCCGTGCTCCAACGCGGCAGCGGCCGTGACGATCTTGAAGGCGGAGCCCGGCTCAAACACGTCCACAAGCGCGCGGTTCTTGCGCAGTTCCGGGTCGAACTCGCCATACAGATTCGGGTCGAAAGCGGGCCGGCAGGCGAGGGCGAGGATTGCCCCGGTGTGGGGATCCATCACGATGCCCATGCCGCTTGATGCATTGCACTCGACAATGCGCCGGTCCAGCGCGTCCTCGAGCGAATGCTGTATGGTGGATTCGAGCGTGAGCTGGATGCTGTCTCCACCCTCGGGCGGCTTGTAGTCCAGCGTGAGGGACTCGAGCAGGCGGCGGCTGCCGTCCTTGCGGGCAAGGTGCTCGCCGGGCACCGACTTAAGGTGCTTGTCGAAGAGCAGTTCCACGCCCTCGGAAGCGTCGCCCACCTTGTTCACGAAGCCGAGCAAATGCGCGGCGGTTTCCCCCTGGGGATAGTAGCGGGAGGACTCGTATTTCACGGCGAGTGCGCCGCCCCCCGCCTGAAGCAAATAATCCAGGCGGTCATCGGAAAGGTCAGTCACCCACCGCTTGACCCATGCGAATTTCATGGGACTGCCATTGGACTCGCTGGCCGTCAGGCGCGCGAAGACCTGATCCAGCGGCAGGTTCAACTCGGAACTGAGGGTGAACGCAAGCTCGTCGGGATTGCGCACGCGGCGCGGGTCCACCCAGATGGAGGGCACGTCTCGGTTCGTAGCAAGCACGATCCCATTGCGATCGAAGATTTCGCCGCGCGGATGCTGCAACACCACCTTGCCAATGTGGGTGCGTTCTTCTTCGCTAAGCTCAAGATCGGGATTGAGGTGTAGTTGGACCAGCCTCACGCAGACGGCGCCAAGCCCCAGAAGGAGCAGGCCCAATACGACCGTGCCCCTGCGGCGCTGCTGCTCCAGCACGGGACCGCCGTAGCGGTCCGCCGCGCTTTCTGCCCGTTCGCGATTGCGATTTATGTGGAGCATGCCCTGCCACCTCCATGCTTCAGCCTGGGCTGGCTGGATTCGGCAGAGCCGGTGCGGCCGGTGTCGCGCTTCGCGCCCGCCCGGCCATCGCCCCCACGCCTATCGCCAGCCGCTTCTCATCTCATAACGTCGCCAGCATCGACTCGACCGAGTCGTCCAGCGAAACGAATTCTTCCACTGGCTCGATTTCCTGTATCAACGGCTCCACCCTCCGCGTGACGGGCTTGTGCTCGGCCTCGTGCGCGAGGGGCTGGACCACGTTGGCGTCCGGCTGCGCGAGCTGGGCCACATGCTCGGGAGCGGTTTCAACCGTGGCAACCTCCGCCAGCGACAGCGGCAACGCGCCCGTAATTTCGGTCTGCACGGTTTCGGGCGCGGCAATGGCAACGGGAGGCGCTGGCGCGGTGGGAGCGATGGCAATGACCGTCGTCTCGCGCTTTCGTTCCTGGGGTTGGGGAAGGTACTTTGGCAGCGCGCTGGCAATGTCGAACTCGGAGGCGTCGCGCAGGGGCGCCGGGGCCGTAATCCGCTCGACGTTCCACGGCGCCACTTCCACCATGCCCATGGCCGCCGCCTGATCTTCAATGCGGCGCAGCTGGTGCGCGCTGGCTGCTTCTCCCCGAATCTTTTCGAGGGACGCGTGCAACTCGTTTGCCACGCGCTTGAGCTTGGCGATCTCGTAGTCGTTGCGGCGGGTCTCGATGTTGAGGTAGGTGTCCCACGCCAGCACCGAAAGAATGGCCGCCACGGGCAAGGAGTAAAAGAAAGCTCCTTTCAGCATCCGGCGGCCCGTGTGCTTCCTCATGGCTCGTCATCCCCGGCGCGTTCCACCACGCGCAGTTTCGCGCTCTTCGAGCGCGGATTGCTCTTCTTCTCCGCATCCCCCGGTTCCACCGGCTTGCGGGTAATTTCCTTCACTTTGGGCGCGATGCGTCCGCTGATGCGGCCATCCGCATGATAGGTGCGCTGCTCGCGCGCCGCTTCCTGCATGGCGCGCTTCACCACCCGGTCTTCCCCCGAGTGAAACGTCAGCACTGCCAGCCGGCCGCCGGGCGCAAGCGCCTCGATGGCCGCGCGCACACCGCGCTCCAGGTGGCCAAGCTCGTCATTCACCGCGATGCGGACCGCCTGAAACACCGTCCTCACTTCGTCGGGCACGCCCGCCACGAAGGGCAGGGCTTCCCGCACCGCCTCCACCAAATCAAGAGTCGTGCTTAGACGGCCGTGCTCCGCGCGCACCCGGATGGCCCGGGCAATCCGGCGCGCGGGGCGCAGGTCGCCATATTGTTTCAGCATCGCCACCATCTCCTCCTCCCCCATGCCGCGCAGCATTTCTGCCGCGGACTCCCCCGTGCCGGGATCCATCCGCATGTCAAGCGGACCATCGCCCTCGAAGGAGAATCCCCGCTCGCGGCGATCCAGTTGCATGCTCGAACAGCCCGCATCGATCAGCACGCCATCCACCCGGCCAATCCCAAGCTCCCGCAAGACTTCGGATAACTCCGAGTAATTCGCCTGCACCACCAAGGCTTGGGGATAACCAGACAATCGCGAGCCCGCCAGCGCCACCGCGTCTGGATCGCGGTCGAGACTGATCAGCCGGCCGCCATCCAATGCCTGCGCGATGAGCAGGGAGTGGCCGCCTGCGCCCGCCGTGCCGTCCACGTAGATTCCGTCGGGACGCACGCGAAGCGCCTCGATGCATTCCTCCGGCATGACCGGCACATGGGGCGCATCGGTTTCCAAAGCGGGCCTTTCCCCGCCGGCGCTTAGGCCGCGCGGCGAAACTGGCTTATCGCCTGCGATTCAACTTCGAAAATTTCGAACACGCTCTTCGCGCCCACCATGCGGATAAGGCGCTGTGTGTAGAGGTTGACGCCGGTCAGCTTGAGGTCGCCGTCGTGCGAGCGCAGCTGACGAAGCCGCTCCACCAGCACACCCAGGCCCATGTAGCTAACGAACTTCACCCCGCTGAGGTTCACCACCACGTTGTAGCGCTGGTCGGCGATGCACCCCATGATGGCCTTCCGCAGGGTGTCCACGGTGCCCTCGTCGATGTCGCCT
>JBJOID010000280.1:0-15439 GCA_046047315.1 Candidatus Hydrogenedentota bacterium
CTTATCCTCGGGCAACTCCAATGTTTTCAGCTTTTCCCAACCGTCCCAGAGCTTTTCTAGGGACTCACGTCGAATTGCAGGGTCGGAATTTAGGAACTTCTCTCGTGCGTTATCGAGCAATTTTTTTAAACTAGCTTCGCGAGTCGCAGGCAATGGTTCTTTCAACAGACCATAAAATTCCTGCGGAAGGATGCGCCTAATCGTTCCGTTTTCACTTAGCTCATAGGCAATCTCATTACGAGCTAGTATTTGGTTCACCCGCTCGCGGAATTGCGATCTTCCACTCTCGCGGTCGAAATGCAAATGATGATGCCCGAAAATTTTATGATGCTGCAGCTCTGTTGCTTGGGCAATGTGTCGATGACAAAACTCCAACAGATCAAGGATATCTGAAGTATGGGGAAGCTCTTGGGGGCAAAATGGCCATCCCAATTTAGGAATGTCACCACGGAGAGCAAGCCCGAAATTCTTCTTATTGGTACCAATTATTTCTGTAGTCTCTTGACATATTTCAGGAAAATCTTTGCCAAACCAGCCTTTATCGACCTTACTTTCAATTAAGGCGAATAGGCCACCCCACGCTTGCTCTGCGATTACAATCTTCGTTGGTTGCGGTGGAGTAAGTTCTTTGTCGCTAAAATACGTCATACGTCGTCCATTATGACCATTGCGTCGAAGCCATTCTCTACATGTCCACGTACGGTCATGGGCTCAATCCTTGGTTGCCTCTGCGTTCATCCTAAGCCGGACCGCCTTGGGCGGTCAATCCCCTCCCCCCAACCATGCGCATTCCCCTCCCGCGCCTCCGTGCCTCGGTGGTGAAAATCCGCTATCATCACCCCCGAGGTGAACGCGATGGAATTGACGGCGGAACAGCAATCGATAGTGGATGGCGCCGACGGCCCGGAGATGGCGCTGGCGATGAAGACCCTCGTGCGCTATGGAGAGTCGCTCAACGCGCAGCGGCTGGTGCCCATCAAGAGCGCGCACCTGACGGGCAGCTTCGCCATCTCCACTTTCTCGGGTTACTACGAGCTTCTGGGAAAACTGGTGGAAGCGGGCATCAAGGTGAAGGTGCCGACAACGCTGAATCCGCGGCCGTGTGCGACACCGTCGTCATGCCCTGCGGCGACCGCACCATCTTCAAGAAGGACGAAGTGCCGGACGCACAACTGGAGTCCTTCATCTCCCCCAAGAACTTCCTGTCCAACAAGACCCCCATCGCTTCCGCCCACCCCCAGGGCGGCTGCCGCATGGGCGCCGAACCCGCCACCAGCGTTGCGACCAGCCTCGGACAGGTACATGGTCACGACTGGCTCTATGTGGCGGATGCCAGCCTCTTCCCCAAAAGCTCCCACGTGAACCCCTACCTCACCATCATGGCGCTGGCCGAACGTGTGGCCGAGGAACTGGAACGAACGCAGGGGAATTGGTAGAGGGCAATCCAGCGTGGTTCGGCGAACGAAGGAAGCGAACTAGCGCTGGACGAACTGGAGGAAGTTGCCCCCAAGGAGCTGGGTGGCGTCGCGGCGGATTTCCTGTTCGGAGAGATTCCATCCGGTGCGCAGCAGGGCGGCATATTTTTCGGTGAGCACCGAGGCGATGATCTCTCTGGAATGGTTCCACTTATAGATAATTTGCTCGAGGACGCGGGCGTCGGAGTGTTGCGGAATGACGCCGGGCCCGAGAAGCTCGATTCGCATGCGGGTCATTTCCTCGATGAGGCTTGGGTTGTTGAGGAACCACCAGCAGCCGAAGACCATGAGGTTGCTGAATTTGCGCGCGGCCACGCAGAGCGCGTGCTGGTTTTCCCGCGCCAGCATGGTGACGAGGAATTTATTCTCAGGATAGGCACGGCAGAGATGTTCGACCGGGGCGAGGCTCGCCGCGGCAACACCGTCGCCGGCAAGCATGAGCGCGGGGTTCACGCCGCGCTTGACGCCGATCATCATGGCGAAGGGACGCTTGCATGCGCGGGCCACGGGGAGCACGCAGGCATCGAGCAGCCAGGTGCGCACGGAGTCCTCGGGAAAAGCAAAGTGCGGTGGCAGGGAGACCGCCATATAGCGCGCGTCGTAGCGCTCCATCCAGGTCTCGAGGAAGCGGCGCACTTCGGCCTGGGCGCGGGGGCTTAGGTCGAGGTCTACTTGATAGCCCATGGCCTGAAGGCGGCCGCAGGCCTCGCGCCAATTGTTGAGGATGGGATCAATCCGCAGCGCGCCATGAAAGCGCCCGCCGGGCTGATAGCCTCCCTCCCACACCGGCCGCTCGACATCGTCGAAGGGGTCGTTGGTCATCACGGCGGAGCTTACATTCGCCGCGGCAAACACGCGCTCGATGTGATCTTCGGGCTTTTGCGCCTTGAACCAGGCGCGGTAGCTTTCCAGATCACGCGAAGCGACATCGAGCCCAAGGCCATCCAGCACAGTAACTACGCCGCGGCAGGCTTCACTCAGCGGGGTATTTTCCAAAAAGAGGGTGCGCCAAACAGCATCAGCCTGCGACCTCTTGTCGAGCTTCCAGAATTCCGCAGGTGGAATGGTGCCGAGACGAAAGTACTCCGCCGCAAGATAGTGATAGGTCAGCATCTCGTCGATGCCCCAGAGCATGAGCGGGCCGAAGTCGGCGGCGTACAGGTGGGTGTGCATGTCCGCCACCGGGGTCTCGCGCACGATCCGCTGCACCATGGGCGCAAGCTGCGCCGTATCATCCCGGTTCAACAACATGCTTCTCCTTAGCGAGGCGGGCGCTTAGTTTGCGCCCACCTCGTCGGGATAAAGGTCCGGGGTCACGCGCACGGGGGTCGAAAAGCCGTAGGGCAGGTCGAGCGCCGGGTCAGGACCAGGGAAGGTGGCCTGTACGAACCATGCGGTCCAGCCCTGCGCGGGCTCGCTCACCGTCACCACATAGCGGTTGGGGGTGGTGGTGGTCACATTGGAAGAGCGCCAGTTCGGCCCGAAACTCTCGAGGCGGAAATCGCGCGCGGCGGTGTTGTTGCCCTGCCACAGCTGGATGGTCGAGGGCGTGCGGCTGGTCTCGATGACGACCGTGCGGTTGTCGAGGAACTCGTAAGTGAACTGTGGCCGCTGCGCGTTGCGGATGATGCTGATGTACCACGCGAAGATGCTGTTCACGGTGCCCTCGTCGAGGCGAAGCAGCTCGCCCGAAGTCAGGCCGTGGTCGGTGTTCGGGGCGAAATAGATGCTGTTGTCGCCCGGCAGGCTGTCGAGATAGAAGCGCGAGGAGTCAGGCAGGAAGAACTGGTCACCAGTGGAGTTGGCGATGAACTTCGGCATGTCGAGCTCCGCAACGTAGCTGAAGGGATCGACGATACCCAGCAGCGACTGGCCCTGCGGTGTGCCCAAGCGGTCAAAGACGTTCTCATCCACGTAGTCCTGCAGCGCACTGGAGTAGAAGCCATAGGATCGGAAGTGGTGATCCATCTGCTCGTCGAGGTTAAGCACATCGGCAACGATGGGGATAATGGCTCGCACGCGGCTATCGGAAGCAGCGGTGAGCCAGGTGGTCCAACCGCGCTTGGAAGCGCCACCCACCACGAACTGCCGGATCACGAGCGAGTTATTGCCGGTGGAGAGGTATTCCTGCACGGCGTCCATCGCACGCACGGCGGCGCGCGTCATCGGCAGCAGAGCGGGCCAGGTCTTGTCCGGGGCACCCTGTTCAAAGCCGGTCAGGTATTCGTCAAAGCTGTAGGCCAGGATTGCATCCTCGCTTCGCGTGGTGGTCTCGCCGTCAAAGGTGAGGGGCTGATTGGGCACCGCGGCGAGTACGGCCACCACCGAACGGGAATCCTCGGCGAGTTGGGCCAGAATGCCGACTTCCTGCGCTGGGAGGCTGTCGGGGCTGCCGCCCGTGACAAAGAGCAGTGCGGTATCGGACAGGACCGTGGGCGGCACGATGATGGCAAGCGGGTGCTCCCAAACGCCGCCGGTCACGTCCTGCGCCCCACGCCATGCGCCGGTGCGCAGCCGCAGCACGCTGGCCAGCGAAGCCGAGCCCGGGACATTGCCCACGCTTTCGATCTCCCACGAATACTCGGTCTGGCAGACATCGAGGTAGTCCGGCAGCACTTCGTTCTCTGGGGTGTCCAGCAGCGAGACAGCGCTGACGGTGATATCCACATCAACGGGAGATTGCAGGTTGGTGTTGCTGACCAGGATGACGAGACGGTCAAGGCAGTCGGTCGTCTCCATGAATCCGGAGAGCGTGAGAGAATTGTCGCCCGCGGGCAGCTCGATACCAGCTTCACCGGGCTGGAACGCCGTCAACGACACCGTGTTGCCCTTGTCGTCCACGGGCCAGTCCGAGGCATTCACCGAAATGGTGACGTCGGTCGTGAGCGGGTCCACGTCCACGACGAGCACGCGGGAGGAGAGCGGAGCGATATCATTGAGAACCGAGATGGCCGACGCGGAAAGCGAGGCGCTGTCAGCGGGGGCGATGAACATGCGCTCGAGCGTGGCGTCCTCGTCAATCTCGGCGGGGTCGAACATGAAAGGCGGCATGGCTTCATCGGAAGGACGCAACAGCGACTCGTTGCTGCGTTCGAAGGCCATGTCGATGGCGTATTCCTTGTAGGCCTCGGCCAGTGACACCTCGAGCAGGGCATTCATCGAGTCGTCCACCGCGTCGGCGGCGGCCAGCAGCGCGGCCTCGAAGGGGAGGTTGGGCTCTTGCTGGAGCGCTACATCGAGGCCGAATCGGGCGGCTTCGAGCACCCCGAGATTGGGCGGCGTGCTTGAGGTGAGGAAGCCCAGCGGATCATCCGCCGGGGCATAGCGATTGCGCACGTAGGTGAAGAAGTTGTGACCTGCCGAGGCGTAGCCCTTCACCGTGCCAGCGGAGGGCAGGAAGAGCGGAACATCGAGCAAGAGGCGTTCGTTGGGACCGAAGGTGCGTGCGTCCAGGTTGTCGAGCGTTTGCCCCACGTAGAGCGCGGCGGCATTGGCCACGCCATCGAGCGCGCTCACGGTGCCGTCGAGCGTGGTACTAGTGGTGACGCGCGGGAACTCGATGCCATCAAGCACGGCACGCATCACACCCTCGGCGAAGGCATTCTGGAAAGTGAATACCTGGGCGATGTCTTGCTTGCTGGCGTCGTTGGAAAACTCGATGCCGTTGCGCGTAGAGATGGCGAGCAACTGGGCAGGATCTACCACGAGGTTGCCGAAGAAGGAGTCCTGAAACACCACGTCGGTGACGGAGGTGAAGTTGGTGGGATAGCTTGGGGACATGTTGAACAGGAGAAACTTGAGCTTGCCGCCGTGGTTGATAACGCGCGGGCTACGCAGGCCGGAGGTGGCCAGTTCGGGATAGACCGCCTCGATGGCGTCGCCGATGAAGGCAAGGGTTGTGTTGCGGTCGAGCTCGGTGAAGTTTCGCCGCCCGAAGGAGCTCGGGTTGAGCAAATTGCCCGTGCGCAGGGCGGTCAACTGGTTGAGCATGGTCTCAGAGTAATAGACGTCGCCGTCCGGCACCCAAATGAAATTCGTCGGAGCCTTGTCATCCTCGAGAGTTGCACTCACCCAGAGCGACTGGGGACGGTAGGCCACGACATAGACCGCGCGCGGCGGCAGGTTGGTCACGGGCACGGAAATGGTATTCCCGGAAACCGTGCCGGGAATCGGCACCGTGCGGCCAGTGTCCTCAAACTGTGCGAGCACGAAGACGTAATCCCCCGTGCGACTGGATTGCGGGATGCTATTGGCGTCGAAGGTCAGCGTTAGGGTGGCGGGCTGCACGGCATTCCCCAGCTCGGACGCGTAGACGCGGGGTGAGGGCGCGGAATGCGAAATGCGCAAGGGCGCGCTCACGACGTTCACCGCTTCTTCCCCGGGGGAAGCGAAGGAGACGCCGTCCTGACGGAAGCCGAAGGCGACCTCCTCGGAGAACACGTTGGGCAGCACGGTGACCGCCGCTCCCAGCTGGGCAACGGTGCCGCCGCCGGGGCCAATCACCGAGAAGGTGGTGTTCTGGATCACGCGGATGTAGTTTTCCCGCACGAGGGTGGACTGCCCGTCGGCGCTGGTGACGCGCAGGCTGACCGTGTACTGGCCGGGGTTGGAGTACGTCTTCAGGGGATTGGGGCTGCTGCTGCGGGTGCCGTCGCCAAAGTCCCAGTCCCAAGCGCGGATCGGGGCGGTGGCGGGCACTGACTCGTCGGTGAAGCGGACGCTCAGCGGGGGCGCACCCTCGCGGCGGTCGGCGCTAAAGGCGGCCTGGGGCTTGTTGCTTGAGCCCTCTGGCGGGCACCCCGTGAACAGGCCCGCGACAAGCGCCAGCAGGAGGCCGGTTGCAAAGCAGTTACGCAATGGCATGAATCGAAGCCTTTCCATCGCCCTGAGCCGCGGCAAAAATATGGCCGCACCTCCCGTGGTCTCGAAGTACCCGGTCCCTGAAAGTCTGGTCCCCAGTGTGCCGTACAGTGTGCGGGAAGCGTTGGGAAAAGTCAACTGTTTACCCGGCTGGCTGGGGAGCTGAAATCGTTGCAACCGACGTGTTGTGAAATGGTTGCGCGATTCGATGCCGCGGCTTTGCTGGACAGGCGCGGCCGCAGTTTGCTATCGTGCGCGGCTTCCGGCCTGCGCCTATTCAGCACGCGGGAAGCATGACGATTCATGGTGCGGCCATCGATGCTTTTCGGGGCGCGCCCCCGCATTGGAGCACTCCCATGTCCCTATATGAAGAGCTTTCCTGGCGCGGCCTGGTGCATCAGGCCACGCATGAGGACCTGCCCAAACGCCTTGAGGCGGAACGCTTTACGCTGTATTGCGGCTTCGACCCGACGGCTGACAGCCTGCATATCGGGAGCTTGTTGCCGATTATCGGGCTGATGCACTTTCAACGCGCGGGGCACCGCCCGCTGGCGCTCGTGGGCGGCGGCACCGGGTTGATTGGCGACCCGAGCGGGAAAAAGGACGAGCGGACGCTGCAGACGCGCGAGCAGGTTGAAGTGAACGCGGCGGGAATCCGAGCGCAGCTGGAGCGCTTTCTGGACTTTGACGGACCGAACGCGGCCACGATGCTGAACAACGCCGACTGGCTTTGCGGGCTGACGCTGCTGGATTTCCTGCGCGACGTGGCCAAGCATTTCAGCGTGAACGTGATGCTGTCGCGCGAGTCGGTGCGGGCGCGCCTCGAAGACCGGGCGCACGGCATTTCATACACGGAATTCAGCTACAGCCTGCTGCAGGCCTACGACTACCTGGAGCTGTGCCGCAGGCACGACTGCCGCCTGCAGATTGGCGGCAGCGACCAGTGGGGCAACATCGTGGCGGGGATGGACCTGACCCGGCGCCTCGAGCAGAAGGACACTTTCGGGCTGACGCTGCCGCTGGTGACCAAATCGGACGGGAGCAAGTTCGGCAAGAGCGAGGGCGGAAACATCTGGCTGGACGCCAACCGCACGTCGCCCTACCGCTTCTACCAGTTCTGGGTGAACCAGTCCGACGACGACGTGATCACCTACCTGAAATATTTTACCTTCCTCAGCCAGGAAGAGATTGCCGCGCTGGAGGACAAGACCCGCGAAGCGCCGCACCTGCGCGAAGCGCAAAAGCGGCTGGCCGCCGAGGTGACCCGCCTGGTGCATGGCGAGGACGCCCTGGCGCATGCGCTCAAGGCGACGGAGGCGATGTTCAGCGGCGACCTTTCCGGGCTGGACGAGGCCACCCTGCTCGACATCTTCAGCGAGGTGCCCAGCGCCGAAGCTCCCCGCGCCGCGATCGAAGAGGGTCGTCCGCTGCTGGACCTCCTGGTTGAAACCGGTATCTTTGCCAGCAAGGGCGAGGCGCGCCGCCTGATCAAGAACGGCGGGCTCTACGTGAACAGTGCGCGCATCGAGGACGAGCAGGCCACCATGAGCGCGGAACGCTGCACCGTCCCCGGCCTGTGCGTGGTGCGCACCGGCAAGAAGAGCTTCCACCTGATACGGTTCGTGTAGGCCTGCAAAGCCCCGCGCCCGCGGCTACCGGGGTTTTATAGCTATTGCCGTGCGATACCCCGAAGAACATCCCCCGCCCTTCGGGCACCCCCTTGAAAGGGGGATACAAGACCGCGTTTCCTCACATCAATGGGAAGATCCGTAAATGTACCCCTCTGAAGGGGGTGTCTTGCGGGGGAGTTCCCCCCGCATGACGGAGGATGTTACGCCAGCCTTTCCGCACGGAGTCCAAGGCGAAGGGGCTGTCCGCCTCCACGGCGAGATGGGCTGGATCGCTTCAGGCGAGCAGCGGCAGGGGCTGGAATTCGGCGTTGAGAATGCGGACGGGATCAGTGTCGAACCAGTCTTTGAGCAGGGTGGTGTAGACGCTGCGGAAGTCTGTGGTGAACTTGAGGTCCCCGTTGTCGAGGTCGGTGAGGCTGGGCGCCTGTCCGTGCAGCCCGGAGCGCACGTGGTTGCCGATAAGGAACATGGGGGCGGCGGTGCCGTGGTCGGTGCCGCCGCTGGCGTTTTCCTTGACGCGGCGGCCGAACTCGCTGAAGACGAGGGTGGTGACGCGGTCGGCGGTGCCGTCGGCCTCGAGTTGCGCCTGGAATCGCGCCAGCGATTCCCCCACGCCTTTCATGAGGTTGGCGTGCAGGGACTCCTGGTTGGCGTGCGTGTCGAAGCCGCTGGTGGAGACATAGTAAATGCGGGTTTCAAGCCCGCCTCGAATGAGCCCGGCAACGGTGTCGAGATGGTTGAGGCTGCGGCGCTGTTGCAGCCGCTCCTGCACCTTGCCGCGCTCGGCGGCCGCGCGCACCTGGCGCGAGCCTTCGAGGGCGCTCATCGCCGTGTGGCGGAGAAAGTCGAGCGTGTCCCCGCCGCCCGGCGCGGGGGCGTTCACAAGTTCGTAGGGGTGCTCATCGGGGAAGAGGCCGCCGCGTTCCCAGCCGAAGCGGCTGGGGGTGTCGGTGGCGATGCCGAATCCGCGGGTGCCCTCGAAGGCCTGCGGCCGCTCCGAGTCCACCGCGAGCCCGGCCTGGGGGCGGGCCTCGCCGCCGCATTCGTTGTCGAAGTAGCGGCCAATCCAGCCGTGGCCAAGGTACTCGTCGGAATTGCTGGCGGTGTGCCAGATTTCCATGGATCGGAAGTGGGAACGGTCGGGATTGGGATAGCCGACGCCCTGGATGATGCCGAGCTTGCCGTTGTCGTAAAGGCGCATAAGTCCTTCAAGGCGGTTGTTCAAGGCGAGGTGCTCGTTGATCTTCAACAGCTCGCCGGACGGCAGGCCTAGCTTGGGGCGCGCACGGTAGTAGGCGTCGTCGCCATAGGGCACGACGGTGTTGAGGCCGTCGTTGCCACCGCCCAGCTGCACGACCACGAGCACACGGTCGTCCTTGAAACCCTGAATGGCATTGACCCCAGGGGCAGCGGCTCGCGCCAGAAATTGCGGGGCGAAGCCGAGCGCCGAGAAAACGGCGGCCTGTTGGAGAAATTCGCGGCGGGTGCTCTTCATGGGATTTAGTCCTCTTCTTTTCTCAACGCCATGTGAGGCGAGGTCTAGCACAACTGATATTCGGCCATGCTGGTGACAAGGCGCAGCAGGGCCCCGCGCCCGCGGTCGTCCAACTGGGCGGGCGTGAGCGGTTGCTCGGCGCTGGCCGCGCCAATCACGTCGAGAAGGGCGCCGCGCTGCGCCGCGCCAAGCGGTACGGTCATGAAACGGGTGGCAATCTGGTCGACGCATTCACCGGCGGTGGCGAAGCGCAGGGTGTCGAAGAGCTGCTCGGGGCTGCGCGGCTGCCAGGGGGGCGGCGCGATGCCGAGCTCGCGCATGAGGGTTTTCTTTTCGGCGGCACTGCCTTCGCGCAGGATGGCGCCCTTGGCCGCACGCTCTTCCGGCGGGAGGGACTTGAGCTTTTCGAGCGCCTGTTTGCGGGCCTCGCGATAGTAGGCCTGACGATCCTCCTTTGACATCGACGTGACCTTGCCAGCGCCCGGTACCATGGCCGCGCCGGGACGTGCGCCCTGTGGAAGAGTCGCGCCCATCATCATGGGCTCGCCATCGTCGCCCCCGGGTTCGTCGGAAGCCACCAGCATGGCGGGCAGGTTGTAGCGGATCAGCAGGGTGTTGGCGGAAATCCAGGCGCGGTTGCCGTCCCAGCCCTTGACGTTGGGCGGGTAAAACAGGTCCTGCCCGAGGGCGCGTGTGGCGCGCGGCAACTGGGCATAGGGCGGCTCGATGCCAAGGTCGTGGCACAACTGCAGGGCGTATTGCACGGGGCTTTTAATTTGGTTGCCAACAACGCCCGGCTGGTGGAAGGCTTCGCAGGTGAAGAGCTGCTCCAGCATGGGGCGCACTTCAAAGTTGTTATCGCGCAGGGTTTGGGCCAGCGCCTCGATGACCGCTGGATCGCCGGGGGCACCCGCAAAGAAGGCCCAGAGCTTGCCGGCAAGGAAGCGAGCGGCGGCGGGTTGTTCGAAGATGATGTCCATGATGTCC
Organism: Candidatus Hydrogenedentota bacterium; assembly: GCA_046047315.1. GTDB lineage: Bacteria > Hydrogenedentota > Hydrogenedentia > Hydrogenedentales > JAEUWI01 > WGMK01. The sequence continues at coordinate 10,449 of JBJOID010000280.1, forward strand.
CAGCCGTCAAAACGGCCGGTGCGCCCGAGGAAAGTTTTCTCGCCGTCGTCGTGCCGGGTCAGCTGGTAGACGAACTGGGTGCGGTCACTGGTCCAGCCGGTGAAGGCGCGCGCGGATTCCTTGATGTCCTGCTCCGTGTATTGCCCCTGCCCAAGGGTAAAGAGCTCCATCAGTTCGCGCGCCCAGTTTTCGTTGGGCTGCTGGCGCGTGCTCTTGCGGTTGTCCAGATACTCGAGCATGGCGGGCGACTGCCCCACGGCGATGGCCAGGGCCTTGATGTTGCCGAGGGCGTGCTTACGGAATATTTCGTACAACTGGTGATTGTGGTGCGAGAGGCGCACCTTCTGCGCCGAGGTGGCAAAGTGGCCGTGCCAAAAGAGGGTCATCTTTTCCGCAAGGGGGGCGTCGGTGGTCTGCATGCGCTCGAGCCACCACGACTGCAACTGCGCCACCGCCTGGCGTTCCTCGCGCAGGCGCTCCTGATAGATGAGCTGCAGGGCGGGATAGTCCGCTTCCGGGTTCATGCGCTTGAGGTCGCCCCGGTTGAGGGGCTCGAGGATAAACTCCGGGGCGGGAACCGCCTCGCCGCTGTCCGGTCCGGCGAGGGAAGCAAAGGCCTCTTCCGGGGAGAGGGCAGCGAGGGCGTCCACCCTCGACAAGGGCACCCCGAATCCCGCGCGGTTCAAGAGGTGCCGCGCCTGGCGCGCGCCCCATTTTTCTCGGGTCATGCGTGTCAATCCGCTCATCGGTCTGGACTCCCTTGCTTCAACTCCCCCGCTTCCACAGCCCGTTTAACCCCGAAAGACGGGATAGGTTCCCTAGACCTTGCTCAAGAAGAGCACGCGCGCGACCGAACTGGAAGCGTCTGCACCGCTGAGCACGGCGGTCACGTGGTCGCCGCTCCGCAATTCGGTGCCGCCCCCGGGCAGCATTTCGTCGCCGTTTCGGGTGACAGTTACAAACAGGCAGCGCTCGGGAAGGGGAATGTCCTTGATGGCCTTGCCGTCCATGGCGGAATCCTCCTCGACAACGAATTCCAGCAGGACGGGGGCCCGATGGGCGGGAATGTCCGGCTGGCTGCGGCTGACATCCGCCGCCAGCAGGGCCTCGTAGATGGGACGGATGCCGAGATGCTCGGCAACCATGTAGGCCATCATGGCCCCGGTGAGCACCGGGAGCAGCTGGTTGTAGTCGCCAGTCATTTCCAGCACAAGGACGACGCCGGTGAGGGGTGCCCGGACGACTGCGGCAAAGAAGGCGGCCATGCCGATGGCGGCGAAAGAGGCGGGGTTGGGCGCCACCTGTGGAAGGACTTCGTAGGAGACGATCCCGCAGAGCAGGCCGAGGCATGCGCCCATGACCATCATCGGGGCAAAGATGCCGCCGGGCACCCCGGCGAGATAACAGAGCAGGGTGAGCGCGAACTTTCCCGCGAAGATGAGCAGCAATACCTGGAACGAGGCCGCGCTGGCGAAATCCCCGTGCAGAATCCGCTCGCCAAGATGCTGGCCACCGCCCACGATCTCGGGCAGCCACCAGACAGCCAGACCTACCACGAAGCCGATGAGTCCGGCCCGCTTCCAGGCGGGCCAGTCGCTGCGCCGATGGCTCCACTTTTGAAGGGCCAGCAGGGAGCGGTTGAAAGCCGCGCCGCAAGTTCCCGCGACGAGGCCAAGGAGCATACACACTGGCAGGGCTCCGAGCGGGGCGGCGGGGAATCCGGCAGCATTGAATACGTTGCCATGCCCCAGCATGGAGGTTGCGACGATATCCGCAACCACGGCGGCGATGAGCGCCATGGCATAGGTCAGGGAGGAGAACTCCCGTTGGAGCTCCTCGATGGTGAAGATGAATCCAGCCAGGGGGGCGTGGAATGCAGCGGCGAGGCCCGCGCCCGCACCGCAGGCCATGAGGCGCGGAGCAGCCTTCGCTGGCACTTTAAGGAGGTCACTTACAAGGCGTCCGACGGCGGCGCCCATTTGCACGGTGGGGCCCTCTCGGCCGAGCGAGAAGCCAGCACCGATGGCGAGGACTCCCCCGATGAACTTGACCGGAAGCACGCGCCGCCAGTTGAGGGTGGACACGTGCAGCAGGACGCCCTTCACATGGGGGATACCGCTGCCTGCGGCCTCGGGGGCGAATCGGGTGGTTGCCCATCCCACCGCGGCGCCGATGGTCGCCGCAATCAGGGCCAAGACAAGCCACCCCCAGCCGGGCGCGGCCAGATGCAAGGATTCCAGCAGGCGCATTCGGGTAGACTCGGCCACCTCCAGTGCGTACTGAAAGGCCAGCGCTACCCCGCCAGCGAGCAGCCCCACCAGTGCCGCGCGCAAATATTGTTGACGCCGGGTCTCCCCAAACGCCCGCCATGACTGGAAGGTTTTCAACTGACCCCGACCTATTCTGCTTGTACTGGCTGCTTGCTGTACGCCATTGTCTGGGAAAAGGGCGAGCGAATCAAGCCCCCATGGAAAGTCGCAATTTAAACATTGGGCAACGTATACTCCCCGGTTATATGACTGAGACTATTGCCCCCGAGCGGGCCACGACGACCTTTTCCGATTATGACATTGACCCCCGCTGCCTGCGGGTGCTGGAGCGTCAGGGCATCACCACGCCTACGCCAATCCAGGCACAGGCGATCCCCGTTGCCCTGACCGGCCGGGACCTGATCGCGACAGCGCAGACCGGCACGGGGAAGACGCTGGGCTTTGTATTGCCCAGCCTGACGCGCCTGGCGCGCGAGCCGGATGTGCGCAACCGCATGCTTATCCTTCTGCCCACGCGTGAACTGTGTCACCAGGTGGAAACGGTGGTGAGCGATCTGGCCAAAGCACTGCACCTTCGGAGTGTGACGGTGTACGGGGGTGTGGGCTATGGCCCGCAGACGGACGCGCTTAAACGGGGCTGCGACATCATCGTGGCGACTCCGGGCCGCCTGCTGGACCACATGGGCCGCGGCAATGTGCGCTTCAATGAGCTGGAGATTTTGGTGCTTGACGAGGCAGACCGCATGCTGGACATGGGTTTCCTGCCGGACATCAAGCGGATCGTTGGGAAGTTGCCGCAAAACCGGCAGACCTTGATGTTCTCGGCCACCTTTGCGCCTGAGTTGCAGCGTCTCTCCCGGACGATGTTGAACGAGCCGGAACGCATCGAGGTGGGACTGATTTCCACGCCGGTGGAGACCGTGCGCCAGTTGATCGTTCCCGTGCGGCAGGAGCAGAAGCAGGCGATGCTGATGCAGGTGCTGCGGGAAGAAGAACGGCACAACACGATTATCTTCTTCCGCACGAAGAGCCGCACCGACCGGGTGGGTAAGATGCTGAAGAAGGAAGGCTTCAAGGCCACAATCATCCATGGCGACCTGTCGCAGCCAGTGCGCCAGAAGGCGCTGGATGGCTTCCGCTCAAACAATTACGACATCCTCGTGGCGACAGACGTGGCCGCGCGCGGACTGGATATCGAAAAGATCACACACGTGATCAACTACGACATACCGGAAAGCGCGGATGATTACGTGCACCGCGTAGGCCGCACGGCCCGGGCGGGCGAGGATGGCGATGCCATAACCTTCGTCACGCCGTCGGAGTCCTCCGCGCTATCGAATATCGAGAAGGCGATCGGGCGCAACCTGCCCCGCAAGGAGTATCCCGGCGCTCCGCCGCTGTTGCAGCTTTGGACCGCGCCGGTAGCCAAACGGGTGCCTGTCGATGGCGACAATCCCGAAGGCCCGTCCACGCCGCCCAAGCGCATGCTGCGCCGCTCGGTAAGCCGGCGGCGGTAGGCCGGCGCGGCCGGATGCCTCGCCCCCGCTGGCCCTTTTTTGTCATGGGCCTTCTGGCCCTGTCGCAGCCGCTGGTCCATCTCGCGCTTCGCTTCCTCCCTCCCGAGGGAGCGGTCCATTCCGGTCTCTCCGTGCCGGACAGCGCGCTCTTTCTTCAGAGCATGGACATGTTTTTCAACGGCTTCCACTCGCCGTATGCCATGTGCGGCTCGGAGTGGACGGATCACAGTGTGCGGTATTACTCGGTGCCGCACCTCTGGGTCTATGGCCTGCTGGGAATCGTGAACCATCTGTTCAGTTGGGATTCCTTTCTCTGGCTGGGTGTGGCAAACGGAATCTCGCTGGGCTTCTACCTTTATATGGTGTGGCGATTCCTTTGCGCCGTCGCGCCCGCGATATCCCAGCCGGCTTTCGCGCTCTTTGCCCTGTCCAGCGGTCCGGCGGGAATCCTCTGGCTGGGTGCGTGGGCCATGGGTGCGCAAGACTCCGCCGCTTTCGAGGCATGGTTCTTCCGTTTTGCCCTGTATGACCTCATAGAAGGTCCACATTTTCATCCGCTCCTGATTGCGCCGCGCTGCTATTACACCTTTCCGCTGGGGGTGTTTTACGGGGCGCTGGCCTTGATGCCGCGCGCCCTGGAGGACAGGCCGAGGCTGCTGCTTCCATGGGTTCCCTGGGTGGCGCTGGCTTCGCTCATCTACGCCCGGGCGGGCGTTTTCTCGCTCGCGATCGCGGGGCTCATGGCGGTCTCGGCCCATGGTGCGGGCGGCGGCCTTGCGGGCTTGATGGAGCGCAAGCGTCTACTCGCGCTCCTGGCCTACACGGCGCCGGTGGGGGCGGGCCTCGTGGCGAGCACGTTACTGATGCGCCTGAATCCGGCGACCATCCAGAATCATCTCGAAATCACCAGCATGGCGATGTGGATTTCCCCGGCCCTGTGTTCGGTGGGACTGTTATTGCCGGCCGCTGCGGGGGCCACACCGGGTGCGTGGCGGGCCTTGCCGGACGCGGTTCGCCGGATCACTGGATTTTTCGGAGGCTATCTGGCGGCGTACGTGCTGCTCTACCTTGGTCGTGGCGCGTATTACGGCACGTTGTGGAGCGGTCAGGACGGCGCAGTGGCGCACGCGGTGTCGGACCTTGCGTTGCCCGGCGGATTCGCGGGGCTGGCGCTGGCCTGGCGACGGCCGCGTGTCGATTCCAG